>CAYUOS010000014.1:0-35266 GCA_964446435.1 uncultured Rikenellaceae bacterium
TTCTGCCAATTCGATTTCTTAGCCGGTTTACCCGAATTCTCATTTATCTTCTTAAGTATCTTCTCTTCATCAATAAACCTCTTTGAAAGCAGGTTCTGGAGGAAGGTAATGATATTGGCAAGGAAATAATAATAGGTAAGGCCTGCTGAGAAGTTGTTAAGTATCAGCATGAACATTACCGGCATTATGTACATCATCATCTTCATGCCCGGCATCTGGTCCTGTCCGCCTGTGGGCGAATTTATCTTCATCGTAAGTATGGTAGATACCGTCATCAGCAGTGTAAAGAGACTGACATGGTCGCCGTACATCGGAATGGTAAAGGGAAGATCGAGTATGGAGTCATAAGTGGAAAGGTCATCTGCCCAGAGGAATGCCTTCTGCCTGAGCTCAATGGAAGCAGGGAAGAACCTGAACATGGCAAAGAGGATCGGCATCTGGAAAAGCATCGGAAGACAGCCTCCGAGAGGATTGACTCCTGCTTTCTTGTAGAGTGCCATGGTAGCCTGCTGCTTCTTCATGGCATCTTCCTGCTTTGGATATTTCTTACCTATTTCATCAACCATGGGTTTCAGTACCTTCATCTTTGCCTGAGACTGGTATGACTTGAAGGTAAGCGGATAGAGCACTATCTTAATAAGGATAGTAAGTATCAGAATAATAATCCCGTAGTTTGAGATTGAATTGTCAAGCACATTGAATACAGGTATTATCACATACTGATTGATAGCTCTGATAATATTCCTGCCCAGAAAGACCAGTTCCTCGAGGTCGAGGTCAAGCTTCTTAAGTGATGAAAAGTGATTTGGACCGAAATATAACTGAAGGTCCAGTTCAGTATCAGTTCCAGCAGTGTATGGAATGCCTGCCTCCGTAGTAAAATACCTCAGGTATTTTGTTGAAAGAGGCAGTCTGGTAGAGGTTACCGTCCCGTTCAGGAAGTAGTCCCCGGCGATAAGCACTGAAGAAAAGAACTGATCCTTGAATGCTATCCATTTTAGTCTGTTGGAGATATCAGCAGTCTCGAATTCTTTTGTCGATCTCTCCCTGAAGCCATCTACTTCAGCCTCATGGTATTTATACTTGATCGAGGTGTAATTGTCTTCATTCTGCCTTCCCTTTTCCTGTTGAGGAAGGTACATCATCCACTCAAAAGTAAGACTTCTCTGATTTGCAGCTACAATGTCGTGAAGGTTGGAAAACCTGATATTGAAGTCAATCAGATACTGGTCTGGTGTTACTGTATAGATGTATTCAATATACTTCTCATCTCCTGCATAGCTTCTGAGAGTAATGGTTGCAGTACTTGAGGTGGCATCATATCTGAATTTGTTATCTACGGGAGTGAAGAAAAGATCATTGGTTTGAACTGCCTTGTTGTCGGCTGTAAAGAACCTGATACCGAATATCGTCGAGTCACCGTCAAAAAGGAATAAAGGTCTGCCATCGTGTGTTTTATAGTCTTTCAGCCTTACAGAGTACACCCTTCCGCCTTTTGTTGAGATTTTCATTTCAATAAGTTTATTCTCAACTATGATAAACTCATTGTCTCCGGTTGCTGATTCGGCAAATGCTCCGAATCTTAATGGATCGGGGCTATCTTCCCTGGCGGGTCGTATCGTCTCCTGAATAATTGCACCTTTTTGCAATGTATCCTGTTTTGCGAGGGGCTCAGCTACAAACAAAACTTCATTAACCCTCTGTAGCCTTTCAACAGCTTCCTGCTGGTTCGGCTTGTATTTGAGAGCCTTAAGATATTCAAGCCTGGCTTCTTCGTTTTCACCAGCCCTGAAGAGTGAATCACCCTTAGCTATCTTCTCGTCGAATGCTTTTGTTAAACGGCTGTTATTGTAAAGACTGAATCCAATGAATATGGCAAATATCAGTATCAGTCCTGTGATTGTATTCCTGTCCATCCTTTCTCCTGTCTTGTCTTATCTTAATATATCTTAATCTTTGTACTTTCGATCTGAACTATTTTTTGCAGCAAGCCCCTATAAACGCTACAAACAGTGGATGAGGATTGACCACTGTACTGCTATACTCGGGATGAAATTGCACCCCGATAAACCATTTGTGTCCGGGAATTTCAATTATCTCTACGAGACCTGATTCAGGATTTGTCCCTGCTGCGATCATGCCTGCTTTTGAGAAATCCTGAAGGTATTTATTGTTGAATTCATAGCGGTGACGATGCCTTTCAATAATCTCTTCCCTGCCGTATGCCTTGAATGAAAGCGTTTTCTTGTCAAGCCGGCACTTATATCCTCCAAGTCGCATGGTGCCGCCCTTGTCAATTATTCTTTTCTGTTCCTGCATAAGATCTATTACCGGGAACTTTGTTTTCTGGTTCATCTCCGTCGAATGGGCTCCTGCAAATCCAAGAACATTGCGTGCAAATTCAACCACTGCGCATTGCATACCAAGGCAAATACCAAAGAATGGCAAATTGTTTTCCCTTGCGTATCTGGCAGTCAATATCTTTCCTTCAATTCCCCTTGAACCAAAGCCCGGGGCGACGAGTACCCCGTCCAACCCGCTAAGCCGCTCTGAAACGGTATCTTCGGTCAGCTCCTCAGAGTGAATAAAGACAAGGTCGACGTCACACTCGTTTGCTGCTCCTGCATGTGCAAACGATTCGGAAATGGACTTGTACGCATCGGCAAGCTCTACATACTTCCCTACCAGCCCAATTCGTGCTGAATGCTTCGGATTCTTCAGCCTGGAAAGAAACTCTTTCCATTTGACCAGATCGGGCTCGCTCTTTACGGGAAGCTTCAATTTCTTCAGAACGGCGACATCAAGTTTCTCTTCAAGCATTCTGACAGGTACCTCGTAGATGGTTGACACATCAATAGACTCGATAACTGAGCTCTCTTCAACATTACAGAAGAGGGCAACCTTCCTCCTGATCTCTTCGTTAAGGCTGTGCTCTGTTCTGAGAACCAATATATCAGGTTGTATCCCGTTCTCAAGCAGTACCTTTACAGAATGCTGGGTTGGTTTCGTCTTAAGCTCCCCGGAAGCTGCCAGGTAAGGAACGAGCGTAAGATGAATGACCAGGCAATCTTCAGCGGGCAATTCCCATTTTAACTGACGTACCGATTCAATATAGGGAAGAGACTCAATATCACCAACGGTTCCTCCAATTTCTGTTATTACAATGTCATATTTATTATTAGCAGCAACCAGTTTTATTCTTCTCTTAATCTCGTCTGTAATATGAGGTATCACCTGAACTGTTTTGCCAAGATAATCACCATGTCTTTCCTTGTTGATAACCGACTGGTAAATGCGACCTGTTGTAATGTTATTCGACTGACTTGTTGGGAGATCAAGAAAGCGTTCGTAGTGACCCAGGTCAAGATCAGTCTCTGCACCATCGAGTGTCACATAACATTCACCATGCTCATAAGGATTGAGAGTACCCGGGTCGACATTTATATAGGGGTCGAGCTTCTGAATGGTGACTGCCAGACCTCTTGCCTGAAGCAATTTTGCCAGCGAGGCTGAAATTATACCTTTCCCCAGGGAGGAGGTTACGCCTCCTGTAACAAATACATACTTAACCTTGCTCAAAACAGAAAATATTAATAAGAAATATCAGTGCAACTCTATTCATCAAGACCCGTCAGATCGATCATCTTTACCTTCTCCTCGAGAATCCTGATGGTTTTCCTGGCATTTTCAATCTTCTCCTCCACCTCGGAAATCATTGATTCGGCTGCCTTCGACTTTGCAAAGAAACCAATATTATTCTCCCAAAGGGTGATGTCATTCTCAAGTTGCTTTATCCTGGTATAGAATTTTTCTCTCTCACTCCTGACCTTTCTGGCAAGCTTCGGATTGCTTCTGACACTGTCAAGTTTGTTCTTGTATTTCAGAATGTTCTTGTCTTCATCGTCAAGCTTAAGCCTGTCAAATTGCCTGTTAAGGGCGTTCCTGTACTTCTGATTGACCTCTTCCTTGACGTTAAAGGGTACAAATCCTATCTCTGCCCATCGCCTCTGTATATCCTTAAGTTTTTCAAAGGCTGCCTTGAAATCCATTTCCTCATCAAACTTCTCGAGTTCGGCTATTATTTCGTTCTTCGACTTCAGATTGTCCTCGAATGAGGTGTCTATTGTTGCAAAATGCTGTGACTTTCTTTCGAAGAAATGATCGCATGCCTTCCTGAACCTTTTCCATATCTTGTCAGACTGTTTTCTGGGTACCGGACCGATAAGCTTCCACTCTTTCTGCAAACGGATCAATGTGTCAGTTGAAGATTTCCAGTCGGTACTCTCCATGAACGATTCTGCCTGAATACACAAGTCAGTCTTCTTCTGGAGGTTCTCAAGCTGAACCTCCTTGTTGTCAGAGTAGAATGACCTTTTCTTCTCAAAAAAAGCATCACAGGCTTCCCTGAAACGTTGATAAATACGGTTGTTGTGCTTCTTGGGAGCAAATCCTATCGTCCGCCATAGCTTCTGAAGCCTGACGATCTCTTCACTTTTCTCTTCAAAGTCCTTAAAAGACTTGATTTCCTGCAGATTGACATCCTCTATTTTTTCGCAAATAGCTATTTTAGCCTCAAGGTTCTTCCTCTGCTCATCCTTCTGCGACTCAAAATACTCGTGATGCCTCCTGTTTATCTTCGAGGTGGCCTCCCTGAACCTTTCCCAGACCTCATTCTTAGCCTCATGGGGGACAGGACCGATCTCCCGCCAACGATTGTGAAGCTCCTGCAGGTCTCTGAATGCATTGATGGCATTTGGTTCAATAAGAAGCTCCTCTGCTGCTTCGCAGAGTGATATTTTGGTCTCAAGGTTTTTTCTTAAATCAAGATCGCGAAGCTCTTTGTTAATCTTGATATAGTCATAGAAGATTTCAACATTGTGATGATAATTCTCCCAGAGGTCCTTCAGGGCTGCCTGTGGAACGACCCCGACAGAATGCCATTCGTTCTGAAGATACCTGAATTCCTGGAATGTCTTGTTTATGGATTCTTCCCTGTTTACCAGATCCTTGATTTTCTCAATTATCTCATACTTCCTTCTGAGATTTTCAACCTTCTCTGCCTCCTGAACTCTCGACTGGTCAGATCGCTTCGACCGGTATTTTTCAAGAAAATGCTTTAGCTTATCCTCAAGCGGATCATGGGTTACCTTGAAGTCTTCAGGTGCACCACCCTCATCAACGAACTTTGCCTTCTGCTCTTCAGCTTCAGACTTATGCTTTTTGTAGAAGAAAATCTTTATTCTTTCAACATCATCTCTGATCTCGTTTACAGGTCTGTTTTCCACGATAAGGCCGAGAGTCTCCACAAGATCATTCTTCGAAAAGCCTGAATAGTCAACTGGTGGAAGCTCAATATCCTGGTATTTGTCCACCTCAGGCTGAGATGATAGGGTAAAATCTCCTACAGCCTCCTCACCTTCAGCTTCGACATCGCTGACTGAGTCTTCCAAATCAACTTCAATATCAGCTTCAGGCTCATTATCTGACTCTTCCTCCTCCCCTGTTTCCGGTTCCGGTTCCGACACGATTGCAGGGGCAGGCTCAGAATCTGTCACAGATGCTGTTTCAACTACCTCCTCATGTTCTTCCTGCCGGGCTTCATTGTCAGTTATTGTTCCAGCCTCAGATGCCTCCTCAGCCTCTGTTACTTCTGCAGAGACCGGTACATTTTCATCCTCATCAATGGGCTCATCTATTCCGGCACCATTATCCCGGGACATTTCGATCGAAGATTCGACAGCATCTTCAGATGCTTCGAATTGTTCATTATGAACAGACTCCTCCGGATTAAGCTTTTTCTTCATCAATCCTGTAATTTTCAACTCCTTTGTAGTTCGAAAAATCAGTCAACCGCTGATTTTTTCAGAGTACGAAAATATTGAAATATTTATTAAAACTCAAAGGTTTAAATAAATTAATCCCCCCACCCGACTGCTTTGCCAACTTTACAGGCGGCTTATTTCCTGCAGTGTGTTAATCTTCCGTGAGTTTCATTTCTCTTTTTTTATAACTTTAGAAGGCCTGTTTAAGTTTGATCTGGCATGAGGATAAACAGATTCAATAAAGTCTTCGGGTCACTTCGAGAGTTAGGTCCTGCTGCTATTGTCACAGCAGCATTCATCGGACCTGGAACACTTACTACCTGTACTCTGGCTGGAGCTTCATGGGGTTATGCACTCTTGTGGGGACTTCTTTTCTCTGTGGTTGCCACTGTTATTCTTCAGGAAATGGCCTCAAGGCTTGGAATAATTGGCAGAATGGGACTTGGCGAAGCTATCAGGGCATCATTCACATCACCAATATGGCGTCTTGCTGCTGTGTCACTTGTTATAATGGCAATAGGCATCGGGAACGCAGCATATGAGACAGGGAATTTAACCGGTGCTTCAATTGGTCTTGAAACCCTGACCGGAATTACAACTACAGGCAGCGCCTCAAACCCGGTGCGTATATGGCCATCAATAACAGGATTGTTCGCATTCATGTTACTGATAAGCGGAAGCTACAGGATTATTGAACGTCTTCTGGTCTCCCTGGTAATTATCATGAGCATTACCTTTATTACCACAGCGATAATGGTAAAACCTGGTTTTATGCAGGTTTTGTCAGGTTTGTTGGTGCCACGCATTCCTGCCGGGTCAGCAATAATGCTGATAGGGCTGATCGGGACCACCGTTGTACCATACAACCTGTTTCTTCACGCTTCTGTGGCAAGGGAGAAATGGAATTCAAGAAATGACCTTTTCAAATCACGCATAGACAGTCTTCTAGCAATAGGAGTCGGAGGTATTATCAGTTCCTCTATTGTAATAACCTCTTCAGTTGCATTTTTCGGATCGGGAAGGGAAATTTCCGGGGTGGCAGAACTGGGTGAGCAACTTCAGCCTTTACTTGGCCCGGTTGCAAGATATTTTATGGCGGCAGGCATCTTTTCAGCGGGAGTTTCAAGCGCTGTTACTGCACCGTTGGCTGCCGCATATGCCATTACAGGTGTACTTGGACTCCCATCAAATATGAAAGCCCCTGGATTCAGGATAATATGGGGGACAGTTTTATTAACGGGGATCATCCTTGCAACAATTGGCCTGAGACCGGTGAGGATAATTCTGATGGCGCAATTTGCCAATGGATTGCTGCTACCCATTCTGGCAGTATTTCTCCTGAGGGTGATGAATAATCGAGGTATTCTGGGATCAGATATTAACGGACCGGTTATAAACCTCATTGGTTTGTTGATTATATTGATTACCTTTCTGCTTGGCATAAAGAGCATTTTTACAGTAACCGGTCTGCTGGTTTAACGTAATGAGAGTATGAGCATTGACTTAAACTGTGATCTTGGAGAGAGCTTTGGTAATTATAGCATGGGAAACGATGCTGCAGTAATGGAGTACATATCTTCTGCAAATATTGCCTGCGGATTCCATGCCGGCGACTACATGACAATGAGAAGTACTGCACTTTTGTGTCTTGAAGCCGGAGTTTCGATAGGAGCACATCCGGGGTACCCCGACATTCAGGGGTTCGGAAGAAGAAGCATTAGCTTCACTCCTGCCGAGATTTACGCGATGATATTGTATCAGACAGGAGCCCTGAAGGCAATAGTCGAGTCAGAGGGAGGAGTGCTGAAACATGTAAAACCTCACGGTGCGATGTACAATGATGCAGCGGCAGACCATGAGAAAGCAAGGGCCATTGCTGAAGCAGTAAAGAGAGCCGGAGAAGACCTTATATTATTGTGTCTTTACGGATCGGTCATGGAGGAAGCTGCCATCCAGGCCGGCATTCCCTATGCTTCCGAAGCCTTTGCAGACAGACACTATGATTCATCTGGCAGACTTATCCCGAGGTCTGTCGGAGAATCGGTAATTAAGATACCCTCAGTTTGTGCAACCCGGGCACTGGCAATGCAGACTGAAAAGAGGGTAGTTGCTGCTGACGGCAGGTTTATTATGATAAATCCAGATTCAATTTGCGTACACGGTGATACACCGGGAGCACTCGAAATTGTTAAAGCCATTTATAATTCCTTTCAGGAACACGGATTTTCTGTAGAACCATTTAAAGGGAGGAGGAAAAAATGAAATTTGCACGTGCAGGTGATTCTGCGGTATTTGTAAGCACCGGAGATTCCATTAGCAACAGGCTCAGTTGCCTGAACCGAAAGATTATTGACGAATTGAGGAATAAGCAGATAAGGGGTATTAAAGAGTTTATCTCATCTTATACAGGCTTTATGGTCTGTTTTGATCCTCTGATTACCAGTTATGGTGAGGTGGTTAGTCATATACAATCCATCAGGCAGGATACTGTCAATAGCGATGCAGAGGAAGAGGCAGGCGGAATCATTATTCCTGTTGCATACGGCGGAGAGTATGGTCCCGACCTGCAGAGCGTGGCCGATCATAATGGCCTGACGCAAGGGGAGGTTGCCAATATACACTCGTCCTCAGAATATATAGTACATATGCTTGGTTTTACGCCAGGTTTCCCCTATCTCGGGGGTATGAATACGAGGATCTCCACACCAAGAAAATTGAATCCCGCCCTCCACGTCGAGGCTGGGTCTGTGGGAATTGCAGAGGACCAGACAGGTATATACCCGGTAGAAAGCCCCGGGGGGTGGCAGATCATAGGCCGTACCCCGGTTGTGCTTTTCGACCCTGAAAGGAGACCGGAATTCCTTATGAAACCGGGTATGCGAATACGCTTCAAGGCTGTTGATAATTATGAGTTCTGGTTTATATGCGAATTGATTACCAATGGAGAATATCAGATTGAACGGTTTTAAGACACTTTAATCATGAGCAGAATCAAAATTATCTCTCCCGGGTTTTTCACTACGGTTCAGGATCGTGGCAGGCACGGTTACAGAAGCTTTGGCATGCCTGTGTCGGGCGCTATGGACTATTACTCACATATGGCCGGGAACCTGCTCGTTGGTAATGAGCCCGGAGAGGCCTCGCTTGAGATTACCCTGAAAGGACCAGAGATCAGGTTTTCGGGACGTACCATGCTTGCAATAACAGGCGCTGAAATGGGACCCATGATAAACGGCAAGCCTGTTGAAATGTGGTCAAGCCTGGTTGCCGGAAGGAATGACCGACTCACATTTGCATCACCCACCTCCGGATCAAGGACTTACATTGCCTTTGCCGGTGGCATTGATGTCCCTGAGGTAATGGGAAGCCGCTCGACATATATCAGGGGCAGGCTTGGAGGATATCTGGGGAGGAAGCTGGAGGAGAATGATAAAATCAGAATATTCCCGGCATTACTGCTTCTCAGAAAGAGACGCAGACTTCCCCTGGCATTAATCCCGGAGTGGAAGGATGAAGTTATGCTGCGTGTCATTCCGGGGGTCAACCAGGAGGAATTCTCCGCCGAAGCAGTGGAAAAATTTCTTACCTCAACCTTTGAGGTAACAAATTACTCCGATCGCATGGGCATAAGGCTTGATGGGCCTTATCTGCCCCACAGGCATAAAGCAGATGTAATATCTTTTCCACTTGTACCTGGTACAATCCAGGTGCCTGGTGATGGCAAACCTGTCATCATGCTTGCCGACAGCCAGACAATAGGAGGTTACACGCAGATTGCCAATATTGTTACTGCTGACCTTTGGAAGACGGGGCAACTCAGGCCCGGAGACAAGGTGAACTTCAGCCTTGTGGACCCAGATGAGGCTGTAAGGAGTCTTGCAGGACAAATCAATGAATTATTCGGCACTTTCGGGATTAACCGACTGCCGGCAATATGATCCGATATTTTTAACGGACAAGATTATATGGTAGATTTCAGAATTGTTTTAATTGTAGCGCTGATGGCAATTTTGGCAGTGAGGTTTTACAAAAGGTATTACGGCAAGCCAAAAGACGAGCAGAAGGAAAGAAAAGAGTCTTCGGTTAAGGACGATTATGAACCTTATTCCGGTAAGTAATTTACTCTGCGGTTACGGTTTAAAGCAACGATATGTCTGAGCGGATCAACGATCTTCTGCAGAATACGCATATCATCCGTTAGTATTTCGGCGGTTCCTGACATATTCTGAGTAAAAGGAAGCTCCTTGCCGTAGATAGTCTTAAGCCCGTCAGGCAGGGATATCTCTGCGATATAATGCTTTTCGTCCGCTACCAGTGAGATACTGCTGATACTACCCCTCACCAGCCCGAACTCCAGGTGGGGGTAACCGCTGAGCTTGATGTTTACCGTAAATCCAGGTCTTACTTTTCCAGACCTTTGCATAGCCAGTTTTACCCTTCCGATTATCTCTCCCTGGTCTGCCGGCACTACAGTCATCACCTGCTCACCTTCATAAACATACTGGTCGACACTCCAGAAACGGGTGAATGTTATCGTTCCCTCAACAGGAGAGACGAGTAAGTATCTGTTCTTCCACAAGTCGATTGCTGCAATCAATTCAGAAAGCCTGCCTGATGCTTGTGAAGAAAGTTCCTGCAACTCCTCATCCCTCTTGAGTGAAAGTTCAAGGATATCCTGTTCCTTGCGGCTTATCGAAATCGATTCTTCGAGTATATCGAGACTCATCTGCTGAATCTCGATTCGCCTTGCAAGCATCATCTGACGTGACTTCTCATACTCTGCCTGGGAGATTGTCTCCCTTACGAACATCATTGAGTCTCGGCTGAACCTCAACTTCTCAAGCTGGAAGGCGTCAAGATACAGCCTCTCCTTGGTCTTAAGGCTTTCAATCAGAAGCCTGTTGGCCCTTATCTCATCAGTAAGTGCCCGTATTCTATGCCCAGGGTAATCATTTGCCCTGTAATGCCATAATCTCGAATAGGCCTGCCTGTAAATGGAATAGTATTGCTGCACCTCTCCCAGGCCATTAAGGGCAGGAAGTTTAATGGGGTTAACGGTATCGGAAGTTGCATTTTCCTCTATCCAGATTTCAAGGTCGAAGATTTCCCGCGGGCGGGCAGATGATTCAATTACTGCCATAACAATGCCAGCTTTTACCGTATCGCGCTCTGATACATTCATCTCTATGATCCTGCCGCTGGCCCTTGCCGTTATAATAACCGGAGGCCTACGGGTTGTAATCTCTATTTGTGCAGGAACTGTATCAGGATACTTAATGAACCAGGAAGCAATAATGAAAAGGGCAAAGATTATGAAGAGCACGGTTGTACCCCAGGCCACCAGTTTACGAGGTGGTGTTCCCATGATTTCACGGACAGGGTCGGAATGGATGATTCTATTTTCCAAGTTCAAGCTGGTTCTTAATCAATCGGTAGTAAGCTCCCTGACTTCTCACAAGAGCCTCGTGATCACCTGTTTCCACAACCCTTCCATCCTCCAGCACGACAATCTTTCCGGCGTTTCTAACGGTGCTGAGACGGTGGGCAACTACAATTACCGTTTTGCCTCTGAAGAAATCTTCAAGGTTATTGGTGATAGCCTTTTCGTTGTTAGCGTCGAGTGAGTTTGTTGCTTCATCGAAGATCAGAATCTCGGGGTTTTTGTATACGACCCTGGCAATGAGTATCCGTTGCTTCTGCCCCTCGCTTAGCCCGTGGCCATTTGCCCCTATCTTGGTATTGTATCTGTTGGGCATCGACTCGATGAAAGCCCTGATATTTGCCACTTCACAGGCTCTGACAAGCCTCTCTTCATCTATCGATTCCGCTCCCGGCGCTATATTTGCTGCTACCGTATCGGGAAAGATAAAACCATCCTGCATAACTGCGCCTGTGCTGTCGCGCCATGTTCTGAGACTTATATCGTTTAGCCTCGTGTTCCCGACAATAACCTCACCTTCAACCGGCTTATAGAAACCGAGAATCATTTTCAGCAGGGTTGTCTTGCCGCTGCCACTGGTTCCGACAATAGCCGTGACCTCATTTTCGTTGATGGCGAGATCGACATTTCTGAGAGCGAAGGGTGAGCGCGGCCCCTCATACTGATACGAAAGATTGTTTATGTAGATTGTTTTTGAGTCGGGAAGTTTGCGGAGTTTCTGCTCAGGGGCAGGCTCTTCGTCATCCATTGAATGTATTTCCGATAGTCTGTCAAGGCTTATTCTGGCATCCTGTGTCAGCTTCAGGAATGTACTTACCTGGCTGAGAGGGACATTCAGCTGGCCGATTATGAACTGTACGGCAAGCATCATACCCAGGGTCATCTCTCCCCGCAATACCAGAGTGGCAGCAAGCACGGTTATCAGAATATTGGTAACCTCGCTGATAAATACCCCCCCGGCTGTCTGATATTGTGACAGACCAAGCCCTTTTACCTTTACCCTGAAAAGTTCAGCCTGTATGTTCTCCCAGTCCCATCTTTTGCTGTTTTCACTACGGGTAAGCTTGATCTCCTGCATTCCGTTGACCATGTTTATCAGGCTGCTGTTTGATGCTGCCATCTTTTTGAACCTTTCATGGTCAAGAATAGCCCTCCTTCTCATGAACAACAGCACCCACAGAACGTATAAGAGAGCTCCTGAGAGAAATAGCAGTAATATATATATATTATATATAGCCAGGACGAATCCGAAAATCAGCAGGTTGAAAAAGGAGAATAGTATGCTGAGTGTTGCTGATGTCAGGAATGCCTCGATACGGTTGTTGTCGTCAATTCGCTGAAGTATGTCGCCGGTGAGTTTTGTATCAAAGAATGCTATTGGCAGAGACATTAGCTTATGGAGGAACCCCGAGATAATTGAAACGTTGACCCTTGTGCCGATGTGCAGCAGAAGCCATCCCCGTATGAACTCGACGCTCATTCTGCCGGTTACCAGGGCAAGCTGTGCAAATAGCAGCAGGTAAATAAAACCCAGGTCGTTGTTATTGATTCCTATGTCGATTATCGACTGGGTTAGAAAAGGAAGGATAAGCTGGATAAGGCTACCCAGCAACAACCCCAGTATAAGCTGGCTAACATATTTGCGGTATAGGCGGAAATGGCGAAAGAGAAACCTGAATCCGGGCCTGTACTCCTTTTCACTCTCCTGCTCAAAGAAGCCGGGTTTTGGTTCCAGAATGAGAACCATGCCGGCAGGCTCACCTTCAATGAGTGATGTGCCCCAGTGCCTGACAAACTCCTGATGGGTGTAGGAGACAAGTCCGGAAGCCGGGTCGGCAGCAAATACCTTTTTACCGGTTATCTTGTATACAACCACAAAGTGATTCTGACGCCAATGCACTATGCAGGGAAGCGGTACATTTTTACTCAGCTTCTCAAAGGGGATGCGCACTCCGATGGTACGGAAGGCCAGCGAGTCAGCAGCCTCAGATAATCCCAGGAATGAAACGCCTTCCCTGGTTATGTAACATCTTTTTCGTAGTGTCTCAAAGGATATTGTCTTCCCGTAATGAGCTGCCACCATCTTCAGGCATGCAGGTCCGCAGTCCATGGCATCAGGTTGTTTTATAAAAGGGAAGGACATATTACAGCCTTAGTTCATCTGTTGACACCAAAGATATGGATTATTATATAATATTCGCTGCAAGACAGATAGTCTGGTTGCGAGCATGATACATAACAGATTCGCGATTGACGGGAAATAGTATCTTTGTTTTCTTGATAACAATACAAGGGGTTGTTCAGAAAATATAGCGATAAGAGCCTGATTGAGGGGATAAGGCTGCAGGACGACAAAGCTCTGAAGCACATTTATAACAGCTATTATCAGATGGTTAAGAACCATGTCATGCGTAATAGCGGTGATTCAAGCGATGTCGACGAGGTCTTACAGGAGAGCGTTATTGTCATCTACAGGCAAATTACAGATGGTACCATGAATCTCACGAGCGATCTCAAAGGCTATTTTTTTGGCATCTCCCGGATGGTGTGGAGCAACCTTTTAAGACAGAAGCAGAGGCACTCAGAGCTTGAGATTGATGTTACCGATGAAGGAAGCACCTCCTATGAAGATGACAACCAGATACTTGAAAGAGTGATTGAGAGGGCGATGAACAAGATGAAGCCCGATTGTCGTGAGGTGATACTTCTATTCGCCCAGGGTGTTGACTATTCTGAGATCGCTATCAGGCTCGATTTCAAGAGTGAGGAGTATGCCCGCCGGAAGAAATACCTTTGCAAGGATGCACTGATTGAGATGATTAAGGAGGATCGTGAATACCGCGATCATTTCGACCTCAGGTAGAAAAACCTGATCAGGGCGGTTGCGATAGCAAGGCCGAGTAATATCGCTGAAATAAACATCTTAATATCAACGAACAGGGCCCCTGAGTTTCCGTAAAGTACCAGGGTTGACCAGTAATATGGGTGAGACTGAAACTGGTGTGAATCATTCAGCACATTCATCTTTGCCTTTCTGAGAGCGGAACTCTTTCTGTCTCCCCCTCTCAGGTTATCGTAAAACAGTTTAACAGTTTCTGAACCCAACCTGTCATCAACTTCCCAGAGTGACATTACCACCGAGTGACTTCCCGCATTTATAAATCCCCTTGCCATACTCATCACTCCCTCTCCTGACCTGAGCTTTCCCGACCCGGTATTGCATGAAGATACCACCACCAATCTGGCCGAAAGCGGAATTCCATAAATCTCATAGGTATTCAGGAATCCCTCTTCTCCGGACTCCCGGCTGAAGATCAGCCTTGAATAGCCCGGTGAATGGTCATTTATAATTGCATGCATAGCCAGATGGATTACCGGAAACCCGGGAGCTCTCTCCTTGAAGGTCGACTCCAAAGCTCTGTTGTTGAGATATAGCTCCCCTCCCAGTTTGCCAAACACATATGATGCCTCCTCCCGCGCATATGGCAGGTCTGAGAGGACTTCCTGCCTTGCCTGCCGGGAATTCAGAACCGAATCCCTTTCAACACTCTGACTGTAGAACGGAGCAAAGGCAAGCACCTTGTTTGTGAAGGACCTTCTGCTGCCCGAGGTTTCAATATATGTTGTGGCAGAGTAGGTGTATGATATCTCAAACTCCTTAACAAGGAATCCGAGTTCCCTGTAGAGAAGATCCTCTCTGGTTTCACCAGAACTCAGCAGTGTCTCAAAAGGTATATAGGCCAGAATATTATCTGGTGATATAATCAGGCGTCTGGTATACAGCATCTCCCTGACCGGCCTGATAAGTTTCTCATGCAGGTAATATCCCTTTTCAATTAATCCATTGAACGCTACCCTTGCCTGGCTTGCCGCAGGAGGTTTCATCAGAAGTTGTCTGAAATCATTCACTACCTGAAAGAAATCTGCATCAAGTGTCTGCCTTATAAAAGCTGAATGCCTCCGGTTTACCAGAAAGATATACATTACAGTATCAGCAAATACATAATTAATATAACTGGTCTGCCTGCCAAGCATTTTCTTTACCTCATCAAGACACGCAACGGCTGTATTGTATTTTGCTGCGTAATATTCAGGATAATTCCTTTCGAATAGTCTCGTTAAATCCGATTTTCTTTCTGCTGCTGAGAATTCAGCGTTTCTGAGTTCTGCAAGCCTCTGTGGGTCGGGATTCTCCCTCGACATCTCAATTGCAATGTATTCCCTTACCGCTCCAAGCTCCACATCGAGGTTTCGTTCAAGTACCGACAGTGAATCCGGAATCAGAAACTGTGAAGCTCTGACCTCCCTCATTGAAACGAGAAGTCCGGCTGCCTTCCCCCTTTCGGCGTATTCAAATGCAAGCGAAAGGTAAGCATCCCTGCCTTCGGTTGACCATAAAAGGTAGAGATCGTTTATAATACCGTCATAAACCTTTCTGTAATTGTCACCAAGAAGTATCCTGCTCTCCTCTTCAGTGATATCTATTCTAACCGTTTCCAGGTATGAAATCAGTAGCCTGTTGGTCTCGACAGCTGCAATCAGATAGCTGATATCGGCTTTGTCTTCATACAAAAGCCTCAGAATCTTTATCTTGTCATTCAGCAAACCAAGACCCACCCTGTCAGCGGAGAACATGTCCCTGTCAGGATTGTCAAGAATTGGTCTGGAACCAATGTCACCGATACCGAACAGGGCACTCTGGACGGCCTCAAGGGCCTCCTCCAATGACCCGTTCCTCAGCAATGCCATTGCATAGGAATTGTAAATATCCCTTATCAGAAGCCTGTCTTCGTTGTTTGCCTTTGAGTAGGGTATTGCCTGCCCGATAAGCAGTTCGAGGGCCCTGGTGTTATCAATTCCAAATTGTGACAGGGTTGATGCTGCCCTCACAATCATATCGTAATAGACGCGTGAACCTGTTCCGATACCTGATGCAATAAGATCAATTCCCTGTTCGAGAACTCTTGAAGCTTTTTGCAGATCACCATTTTCGGCGAGAAACCTTGCATAGTTGCTGATAAGAAGAAATGATGACTCCCCCTTGCTTCTCAGCGCGACAGGTACAGCCTCCTCGAAATATGACATGGCGATATCCCTGTTAACAAGCCTGGTGTGATTAACAGTAAGAGAGTTGACAAGGTTTAAATAGAGCGAAATGTCGCGGACAGGACATTCCTTCAGAAGATCATATGCCCTTGTCAGGTATATTGAAGCCCGGGTGTAGTCGTTACGCCTGGAGTGGCTGATTGCAAGATTATTGAGAAGCATCACAACCGATGAGATATCGGATTTTATGCCATGATATTCGGCGATCTCCAGGCCCTTCTGTGCCGCAATAATAGCCTTGTCGAACTCTCTCAGTTCATTAAGATTTGCTGCCAGGTTGGTATAATTCCCGATGTTATCACCGGCAAATTGCCCATCCTGAAATTCTATAAGCATTATAAGTGAATCGAGAAAATCTATCGCTTCTCCAAATGCCCCCATGTGGAAAAGGCTGGTGCTTATATTGGTCAGTGCATTCCTGTACCTTGTATCTCTATTGCCCAGTGAGGCCCTGATTTTTGCCGATTCTTCAAAGTAATCCCTTGCCTTCAGGTATCTTGAGCCAAAATAGAGATGCAGGCCACAAAGGTACCTGGCATCGGAAAGCTCAATCGAACTGGCTATTCCATTTGAGTTTATGAGTGAATCAAAATAATTGAAAAGCCTTTCCGACCTGCTTAGGTCTCCTGTCTGAAGCATTGCATAGAACTCATCCAGAAGTTCCCCCCTGTTATCAGATCGTTGTTGGCCGGTTTCAGTGAAACCTGCACATGTCAAAGCAGCCGTAACCGCCAGAATTAAATGTATCTTGCTCCTCATCCCCTGCCTTGCCGTACCTTATTAAGTGCCCAGCTGGAACAGAGTGCAAGATAATTCAAATAGGATTAAAAGATGGGGCTGGAAAGCAACGAATCCACTCAATTTATCTATCTGATTATCAATATATTATCATTTTTTTTTGAAATTTTTGCATTTTTTTTTGTCACAAAACCGCATTCTCCGACATGTAACTATGGAAACGATTACGAATTACCCGTTAAAATTATCAGTTGAACTTTAAAAAGAACTATTATGAAAACTTTTGGAGAAAGGAACTTTGAATTGATGATGAAATTTGCACTTTCAAGTGATGAAATGTTAATGGTAAGAGGAGGAAATGACGGAGGGGAAGAAGGTGGCGGAGACCCGGAAGACAGCGATCCCGAGAAACCACCTATCATTATAAAGATCTGATAAGAGGAATAAAATATCCCTGGCGAGGGAATACATACGGGGTGACGGATAGTCTTTGAGAATAAACACCGTCATCCGGGTTCGGAAAAGTTGTTGAGAGACTTTGCAGTCGTAGCGACAGGTTATCACTGCCGGAGGTGCATCCTCTTCACCGGCATAGAGGATTCAGCTTAACGGTGCAGTAATCAGAAGCGCGTCTGTCAGAATTGAAACACATGCTCGATGAACTTAACTAATGTGGAATAATATATCGATATGAAAAAGATTGATTTTGGCTATTTTATTGAGAGGTACATCTCAGGCGAGATGAAGACTGAGGAGAATGCCTGGTTCGAGAAGGAACTGGAGGGAGATTATTCGCTGCGCAAAGAGGTTGATCTCAGGAGAAAGGCAGATGAAATACTGCAAAGAGATGCAGACATCAGGGCCCTGAGAAGCAAGATGAGAACTATTGCGGCCGACCATGCCAGAAAGAAACCTGCCTCTGTCAGGATTGGCATTGTCAGATATGCTGCTGCAATTGCAATACTGGCTGTTGCAGGTACTGCCTTATGGTTCAATCCGGGCAAGCTGAGCAATGAAGAGATATTTGAACAATTCTATTCTTCTGTTCCAGTTGCCGGCGAGTCTGTATCACGATCACTGTCAGATAATACCGACGATCCATATCTTAATGCTCTCGATGTGTACAGGCAGGGCGATTATAATAAGGCGATCAGCCTGTTGCTGCAGTTCACTGCACTTGATCAGGATAATCCCGAGGTCTTTATGATGCTTGGCAATTCATATGCAGAAACAGACCGTTTTGGAGAAGCTGGTGCCAGCTACCGTAAAGTCATTGACCATAATGACAACCTCTATATCGAGGATGCACACTGGATGCTTGCCTTGTGCTATATAAGGACAGGTGAAACCGGAAAAGCCGTGACCCAGTTGTCGACGATAGCCGCTTCTGAAAGCAGGCACAGCCGAAACGCAGCCAAAGCTCTCAGAAAGCTGAATAAGAAGAAATAGATAATGAATTATTTGTAAAACATATTCCAAACTAAGCAGAGATGTTTGATATGTCTGGCACACAGAGAGAAAAGAAGAGAGTTGCAGGGGGCGGGAATTGTTGTGCACAGCTTCAAACGGAAAACAACCTGAATATGCTGAATAATCCCGAGATACTGACCGGAATGTCTCATGAGATGAGGACCCACATGAACGCAATCGTGGCATTCTCATTCCTCATGAACAATGACGATAGCGGCCAGGACGAGAGAAGAGAATTCAGCAACTATATTATCAACTCGTGTGAGCAACTGATAGTTCTTTTTGATAATTTCCTTGATTCAGCAATAATTGATACGGGTAATTCAATTAATGATCTGAGGAAATGTGACCTTGATGATCTGATTCTTGATCAACTGACTGACCTTCGTACACTGATGACCCGCTATGAGCACAAATCGGTGGAGCTGATAATTGACGACAAGTGCATTAAACCTGTGAACGTATATATCGACATCAATAAAGTTTCCAGGGTAATTCGCAATCTTTTCCAGAACGCACTTGAAACCACAAATAGCGGCTACATACGTATTGGTTATAACATTGATCCTGAAAACGTTACTTTTTACGTACTCGACTCCGGCCAGGGTTTTCAGAGAAGCAGTCAACTTCTGAGCAACATAGCAGAGGAATCTGTTACCGGTAGCACAGTTGACACAAAGGCAGCAGTTGGCCTTCTGCTCGCAAAGAAACTGGTAGGGCTTATGCAGGGTAAGATATGGGTTGAAAAGAACGGGGTTACCGGAACGGGAGCCTATTTTTCACTCCCATTGAAAGAAAAAATATCTACCAATGATACTGGTAGACGTGAAATCAGGACCAGAATGGCTATCTGATTCAAGTTAAAGTCATAGAGTCTGCGAACTCTATTTGTGCAATTCGTTCAGGACCACTCGCCAGGGTGGTCCTGAATCATTTTCTAATATCGACAATCACAACCTCGGTCCTTCGGTTCAACCTTCTGCCTTCGGCTGTGGTGTTATCATTTACCGGGAGTGATTTTCCGTACCCTTTGTATGACAGTCTCGAAGGGTCAACACCCCTTGCGGTAAGGAACCTTACCACTGCCAGGGCACGATCTTCGGAGAGTTTCTGGTTCAGTTCATCAGAACCGGTATCGTCTGTGTGCCCACCTATCTCAACCCTCACTCCGGTGTTTTCATTCAGCAGCCTTAGCAGCTTGTCCAGTTCAGGATATGAGGCACGCAGAATCTCTGAGCTGTTTATATTGAAGAGTACGTTATTTAGTATAAGCTTCTCTCCCGTCTTGATGAGATTGAGATAGATATTCTTTACAAGAGGTTTGTAATCAGTATATTCGTCTTTGAACGGGAAATTCTCAGAATAGAAAAGAAAACCTTCTGCAGAGACGTTCAATCCGTAGGTAAATCCTGATGGAAGGCAGACAAGGAATTGGCCATCATCAGTCGTTGCAGCCCGGTCGACTGTTTCTCCTGTCGTAAGGTTGATAAGTTCATAGCTTGCTTTCAGCCGTCTTCGGGTTTCAGAATCAAATACTCGCCCCCTGAGATAAGAGACTCTTTCAGGTCTGATCTCTTCATGAAGGTCGAAATAGAAAATATCTTTCTGACGTCCGGTTGTAGTTGTTGAAGAGTAATAAGCCCTGTAACCGTTTGATTCTATTGCAAGACCCATCTCGTCGTTATGTGTATTTATTGGATAACCTATATTTAAAGGCTTACTCCAACTGCCATCATCACCAATGCGGGTAACATATAAGTCAAAGCCACCCATGTTAGGCCTGCCGTTGGATGAGAAATAGAGAGTCTTCCCGTCAAAATGGATAAATGGGGTCACTTCGTCTCCCGCAGTGTTTATGATATCTCCGGCATTGACAGGATACTGCCATTTCCCATCCTCTCCCATTTTCGATATCCAGATATCCAGACCACCGAATCCGCCGGGCCTGTTGCTAACGAAGAAAAGGGTTTTTCCATCAGCACTTATTGATGGCTGAGACTCCCAGTATTGGGTATTCACCGGACCTCCGATGTTAACCGGAACCGACCAGCTTCTACCGTTAAAATCAGAATAGTAGATATCACATCTCCCAAGCCCGTCGGGCCGGTCACAAGCCGTAAAATACATATACTGCCCCCCCGGACCGATTGTCTGGGCCCCTTCGTTGCCCCTGGTATTAAGGGGAGGCCCTACACTTGCTGCACGTGTCCAGCTTCCGTCACTTCTTCTGAAACTTACATAGAAGTCCTCCTGCTTCATGCCTGAAAAATACTCATTACCTCCGGTCTCAATCTCACGGGTAAACATAAGCGTATTTCCATCAGCAGTTATTGCAGGTGAATACTCGTTAAACCTGGTGTTGATAGAATCTCCCATATTTACGGGGTTGAATGCAACAGGATTCTTCACGGCCTCAATGGCAAACAGACAGTTTTCTATCATCCTGGCCGCTTCGGTCTGAAGTTTCTGTGAACCCTCCCCAGTTGCCAGAAACTTTCTCAGGCTCTCCATCCCTGCCTCATATTGACCTGTGTTGAATTCTGATACTCCCAGATAGTACCAGGCAAGCTTATACTGATGCTCATTTATCTTTAATGCCATCCGATAGTTCTCGGCGGCAAACTCGAATAGCCTCCGGTCAAAACTGATCTCTGCAAGCAGCACATAAGCCTCAAAAAAACCGTCGTCAATACTTATGGCTTCCTTCAAACGCTGTTCCGCCGTCCTGTAATCATAGAAATCATGGGCCCGTTTTGCTTCAGTATAGGCCCTTAGCGCCCTCTGTGACCTTGTATGATATGTCTGGCCCCATGTCGCAGAAGTAGTCGCCTGCAACAGAATTACCACTATCAAGATCAAGTTTATTCGGCCTGTTCTCATTCTCAGGGTATCTTCATATACTTGTGTGCCTGCAGCGATATCATCCACTTTGTGTTCCTCTTGACATACTCCACTATCAGGGGCATAACCTTCTCACTTACACTCCATTCAGGCTGCAGGTACAAAAAACAATCCTTACTCACCTTCTTGCTGAACTGCTCTGCCCATTCAATATCAGATTCATCGCTTACGATTACCTTCAATTCATGTGCCATTTCAGGTATCGGAGGAACCGGGGGCATTCTCTTCTTCGGCGAGAGACATATCCAATCCCATTCTCCCGAGAGCGGATAAGCGCCCGAGGTTTCAAGGAAGGTCTTTATTCCGTGGTTCTTCAGAATCGAGCATAGAATTACAAGGTTCCACATCAGTGGCTCACCTCCGGTAACGACAACAGAATCAGCACCTGAAACCAAGACCCTGCGAACAATCTCTTCCGGATCGGTAACAGGGTGAATATCAGGATTCCATGAGAAGCGGGTGTCACACCAGCTGCATCCGACATCACACCCGCCTATCCTGATGAAATAAGCAGCCTTTCCGGTGTGATATCCCTCTCCCTGAACCGAATAGAAATCCTCAACCAATGGAAGGGAAAGGCCGTCACCCGGAATCTCATCTCTTTTCAATTGCCAACCACCTGTTTATGCAAAGTTATCACTTTATTCCAAGCCCCATGATCATCCTCTCGAACAATTCGGTATTCTCAATCACTCCGCCAAATTTTTCGGCTCCTGCCCCAAAGGCAAAAAGCGGTACCATAGTGGCGGTATGCCCTGTTGTAGGCCAGGCTGCCTCAACCCTCCGCTCCTTCAGGTCACCACCCGTAAGTGCCATACCACCTGTTTCATGATCGCCGGTAACAATAACCAGTGTATTTCCGCTGGAAGCAGCAAAAGCAATCGCTTCCCCTACTGCTTCGTCCATGTCAAGGGTCTCTATAATAGTGTTCTCAGTATCATTGTCATGACCTGCAAAATCGATCAGTGCTCCCTCTACCATCAGAAAGAAACCCTTTTCATTCTGTGAAAGAATCTCAATGGCCTTCCTTGTCATTTCCGACAGTGAAATTGAACGCCCCTCGCTTACCTTAGGCATATGATTACTATAGAATATACCTGCCAGACGCCCTGAATTCACCCCATTAAGTTTTTCAGGAGCTGTCACTACAGCGTATCCACTCTCCCTGAGCTTATCAAGCAGGTTGAGGCTGTCGCTTCTCCTGGTAAAGTTCCTCAGTCCGCCGCCCATGAAGACATCTATATGACCGTTAAGGTAGTATAGTGCTATATCTTCATAATCGTATCTCGACGGAACATGAGCTACAAAAGCGGCCGGTGTGGCGTGAGTCACAGAGCTTGTGCTTACAACGCCTGTCGACAATCCGTTCCTGCTGGCAATTTCAATAATATTCTCAACGCTTGTGCTGTCAGGAGCTACTCCAACCATATTGCTGCGTGTCTTGATACCTGTTGCCATTGCAGTAGCAGCAGCCGGTGAGTTGGTAACAAACCGGTCATAGGCACTGGTCCTGACAAGACCCACTACAGGCATATGCTCTATATGAAGTGGTGCACCTGCAACAGACATTGCTGCTGTAAGCTGAGTTACACCCATGCCGTCACCAATAAAAAGTATTATGTTCTTTGGCTGGCTGCTTAATGTATTCTCATCCCTGTTTGCAAGGCATGATATAACTGCTGCCACTCCCAATACCGCAACCGTTATCAGTACAATCCGTAATCTTTTCATCTTTTTTCCTGTTTTTAATAAGTTAATCATTCCTTCCCCGTGCCCTGCGCCCTGCGCTCGCCGCTCTGAGCCCTCTGCCCTGCGCCCCGCGCTCTGTGCCCTGAGCCCTGCACTCTCCGCCCTGAGCCCTGAGCTCTGCGCCCCTATCTCTCTCCATATACCATCGGCCACTCCCTCTCAACAGCTCTGGCAGCCAAATTTTCAGGTATCAGTCGCCAG
Organism: uncultured Rikenellaceae bacterium; assembly: GCA_964446435.1. Taxonomy (GTDB): domain Bacteria; phylum Bacteroidota; class Bacteroidia; order Bacteroidales; family VadinHA17; genus SLNP01. The sequence continues at coordinate 23,428 of CAYUOS010000014.1, forward strand.
TTTTCGAAATTTGCAGGCCTGAGCTCACCTTTCTTTTCAATATACTCTATCATATAGTACCTGAGGTCTCTGTCTGTTGATGTCACAAGTCTCTCAATGGCCTCCTCCGGGGTAAGTCCGGCTCCGTTTCTTATGTGCCCTCCGCCTCCGCTGCCACGGTAGCTGTTTATTGCCACTGTATAGATGCTGTCGAAATGAAACGGGCGTCCATCTGAAAGTGCACTTATCTCCACCCTGTCACCGGCTGCCCTTGTAATGTCAACAGTATACTCAATGCCTGCCGCTGAATCAAAATTGTAAACGGGTTCCCTGAGCCTCAACCTGCCTCCTGATATCAGAGGTTTTCCGTCCTCTCCTCTCCTGTAATTAAGAAGCCATCCATCGGTAGGTGTCATGGTATTGAACCAACCCCGCACAGAGTGTTCCATAAAGCCATCTATCTCACTACCGGTAAGTTGCATGGTATATAGCATATTCTCAAACCTGTAAAGCTTGAACATATCCGCAACCGTAATCTGACCCGGCCCAAGTCTGACATCAAAAGAGAGAGGGGCTGCAAACGAGACATCGGCTCCTGTCAGACCAAGTTGTACGGTATGTATCATCCCTGTGAATGCTGAGGGACCAAAAATGGCATCACGTGAAGAAATTTCATCAGGTGCCTCTCCTATCACTCTCGTTACATAACTACTTACATCTTCAAAATGCCTGGCGAATCTTGCCTCAAATTCCTTATCCGGACTAACCTCTATTGTTTCAACCAGGCTTCCTTCAAACCTTAATTTTCTGTCCGAGCCTTTATCCCTGTAAACATCAACGCGGGCGATATTTGCAGCCCTGCTACCCGCATTCAGTATAAGCACCGTATCACCAAACATGTTCACATACTTCCTGTTCATGCGTGAATGGTCGTGTCCGGTGAACACGACGTCGAATCCCTTAACATTATAAACGACCGCATTGGAAGAGTTGCCGGGACGAGGTGCCTCGGCATCGTCATTCCAGCCGGAATGAAAGAGGCCCACAATGATATCGGGCTTCTGCTTCCTGATCTCCTCCATCCATTTCGAGGCAGTCTCCGTCATGTTCTCAAATCGCATTCCGGAGTATAAAACCGGTGGCAGCCAGTTTGGAACCGAGGGTGTTATGAGTCCCAATACTGCAATTCTGAGACCTCCTTTTCTGATAATTGTGTATGGTTTGAAATAGGGTAGGTCTGTCGTCGTCGAAACCGCATTAGCCGCGAGCATGGGAAAATTATACTGGTACATCAGCCTGTCATATACAGGGTGCCCGGCTTCTATGTCATGATTGCCCGCTGTCGCTGCATCATACCTCATATAGTTGAGTATTTCAGCACAAAGATGTACCGAAACAGTATCGATGAAGTTATAGTAGTAGACCTCGGGTTGGCCCTGAAGAATATCTCCATTATCAAGCAAGACTGTTTTGTTCCCCTCGGCCCTTACATCTTTAACATATTGAGAAACCGCAGCAAGCGAGTATGGAGCCGGAGTCTGATTGATGAAATCATACTGAAAAAAGGTTCCGTGAATATCGGTGGTTCCAAGCATCACAACTACCGGACCATCGGTTTCCTTGCAAGAATAGCATATAATCAATGATGATATGATAACTGCTGAAGCAATTCTGTTAATGATTTTCATATTGACTCTATTAAGCCGCAAAAATAGTAACCTCGTCAATATATATTAACATGATAATGATTATTTTGTTGTTAATAAATCATTAATTTGTTAAGACTTTTACAATATTCCGAAACATGAAAAAACTGACGATTCTTGTGGTAATTCTACTGATCACTGCATGCAACAGAAAACCCGGTGAAGAATACTTCGAAAAAGGGGTATCAATAGAACTGGCCCTCTACAGGAAATCGGTTCTGAGCAGCATAAGATATAATCTCACTTTCGAAATTCCCGAAGACCAGTCTGACACTATTCCAGGAAGAGCGATAGTTCAATTCCAGATTAAGCAAAGGCTAAGAAAGCCCCTGCTGCTCGACTTCAATGTCCCTGACGACCATCTGCATTCAATTTCTGTAAACGGAACCCCGTTGAGATCTATTCTTCAGAACGGACATATTGTTATCAGTCCGTCCAACATAAGGGCCGGTGAAAACTTAATTGAGATTTCTTTCAGAACAGGAGAGCAATCTCTCAACCGCAATCCCGACTTCCTTTATACCCTCCTCGTACCCGACAGGGCAGCCACGGCTTTTCCCTGTTTCGACCAGCCTGACCTGAAGGCAAGATTTGAACTCACTCTTGTCGTGCCCGGTGAATTTGAAGCCATGTCAAACACTGAAATAGTTTCAACCGAAATAACAGAAGGTTCAAAGAGAATTGTTTTTGCCGGGAGTGAGCCTGTCAGCACGTACCTTTTCGCCTTTGCAGCAGGAAGGTTTGAAAGAATAGAAGAGACCATAAATGGTGTCAGAATGGAGATGCTACATCGGGAATCATCAGCAGAGACCGTTAACAGGAACAGGGATGCAATATTCCGGCTACATTACAACTCCATCAGATGGATGGAAGAATACACAGGCATACCATACCCTTTCAGGAAATTCGGCTTTGTACTTATACCGGGGTTTCAATACGGAGGGATGGAACATCCGGGTGCTATATTCTATAGGGCTGCCTCGCTTTTTCTAAAAGAGGACCCGACAATCAATGAACAGATGTCAAGGGCATCACTGATAGCACACGAGACTTCACATATCTGGTTTGGTGACCTCGTTACGATGAAATGGTTCGATGATGTGTGGCTGAAGGAGGTGTTCGCCGGTTTCATTTCCGACAAGATAATCGGCAGCGACTTCCCTGATGCCAACCACGATCTCCGCTTTTTGCTCTCAAGATATCCTGCAGCCTACAACGTTGACAGAACCAGAGGTTCAAATCCCGTTATACAGCAACTCGATAATCTTAGAAACGCCGGTTCACTTTATGGTGGAATAATATATAATAAAGCGCCTATAGTGATGAAGCATCTCGAGCTTATGGTCGGTGATTCACTTTTACGCGAAAGCCTGAAAATATATCTTAAAAGATACAGTTTTGATAACTCTGAATGGGATGATCTGGTGACTATCATGGAAGAGGTTTCAGGCATCGGCCTGAGGCAATGGAGTGACACATGGATGAGAGAAGCAGGCATGCCTGATATTGAACCTATGGTGGAAGAAGGCAACGCCGGCTACCGGGTCTGGTTCAGCGTAACAGACCCTTATGGAAGCGGCAGAAAATGGCCGCAAACAATTAACAGCCTCATAATCTCAGAAAATGAAAGAATTGGAACCCGGCTTGTTCCGGGAGACAGATCGTCTTACGTTGAGACACTATCAAAGCCTTTGGCGATCATACCCGATACGGCAGGGGTCGCTTACGGAAACTTTATTTTTGATGAAGCAACCGCTGAGCGGATATTTAACCTGGTGGATGAGATTGCCGATCCCCTGACACGGGGAGTTATATGGATTAATGCATGGGAAAACCTCCTTGGAGGCAGGCTTGATGCCGGAAGATTCTATATAGCAGCGCTTCACTCAGCATTGCATGAGAAAAACGAACTGCTTCGGAATTACCTGACCGGAAGGGTCTCAGCAATCTTCTGGAATCACCTCGATAACGATCTTCGCAAAGAAAAGGGCATTGAAAGTGAAGAACTTATATGGGAGAGGATGATGGAATCAGCAGACCCTGCAATAAAGAGATCGTGGTTCAATCTCTACAGGAATATCGCGATTTCTGATCAGGGTCTTGAAAAACTGTATAATATATGGCAAAAGGGAATTATATCTGAGAACCTTAAACTTGGTGAGGAAGACCTCGGAACGCTCGCCCTCTATCTTGCACTTAAGCAACACCAGGAATCAGTATCAATTATAGACACACAGGCCTCCCGAATAACCAATTCCGACCGGAGGAGATCATTTGAATTTGTAACCCCGGCAGTATCTGACAACCAGGCTGTGAGGGATATGTTCTTTCAATCGCTTTCCGACGTCAGAAACAGGGAGAGAGAGTCATGGGTGCTTGAAGCTCTCGGTTATCTGCACCATCCTTTAAGGGCTGACGCCTCTGTAAGATACATTCAGGGCTCTCTCGAGATGCTTGAAGAGATAAAATACACTGGTGATATATTCTTCCCCGGCAATTGGATATCAACCACTCTGGCCGGACACTGTTCGGCTGAGGCGTGGAGCATTGTCAACAGGTTCCTGATGGAGAGACCTGATTATCCTGAAGACCTGAGACTCAAAATACTTCAGGCCTCAGATCATCTCTACAGGCTACATGGAATAAAAAAAGCAGGCTGAAACCTGATTCAGCCTGCCTGTAATTTATTATCAACAGGTATTTACCTTACCAGTTCGTATCCCTGGTTTTTTCCCTTCTGTGTTGCCGGCACGCCATTCTTCATCCACGACGGCATGGGATCACCCTTCAGGTAGTGATCAAAAAACTGCATCTTTCTTATTGAAAGGTCCATTCTTGCAGGCCTTCTGACAAGGTTATGGTCCTCATTGTTGTAAACAAGCAACCATGCCGGTTTGTCGAGCCTGCGCAGTGCAACGAAGAACTCTATTCCCTGGTACCATGGAACGGCTCCATCCTCATCGTTATGCATAATTAGAATAGGGGTGTTTACCTTCGGTACGAAGAAGATTGGTGAATTCTCAATGAAATGGATTGGCTTATCCCACAGGGTTCCGCCTATCCTGCTCTGAGTGTCTTCGTACTGAAACATTCTGCTCATACCGGTACCCCATCTTATTCCGCCATAAGCGCTTATCATGTTGCTCACCGGAGCCCCTGAGAACGCTGCCGCAAAGAGGTCTGTCTGGGTTACGAGCCACGCAATCTGGTATCCACCCCAGCTCTGTCCGTCAAGACCCAGTCTGTCCTTGTCAATAAAACTGAACCTGTTCAGGAGTGCGTAGGTGCCGCTCACAACAGCATTGTAGCAGCTCTGTCCCGGGTACCCCTCCACATAGGGAATATCAGGAACAAAAACAAGATATTCGTTGCTGACCGCGTAGGTGCGGTTTACGGTAGAAGCACTGGGTGCGGGAGAACTATAACTGTGGAGGCCGTCTGAACTGCGCTCGTAGAAATAGACAATCATGGGGTACTTCTTCTTCGGGTCAAAATTCTCAGGTTTGTAGAGTATACCCTGCAATGTGCTGCGGTCGAATGATGTCCACTCCACCAGCTCGGCAGTTCCCCAATTGAATTGTGACTGCTGCGGATTGGTGTTGGATATCTTTCTGATACCGCCAAACTTCAGGTCACTTAGATGTATTTCAGGGAAATTGACATATGTACCCCGCGTAAACATAAACCTGTCAGCATTCTTAGGCTTGGTCAGGCTGCCGAATGAACAGTCGTCCATAATCAGTTTTGCAGGACTGCCTGTGCGGTTCATCGCCATTGTGTAGAAACCTGCCTGCTTGTTGTCATAATTGAAGGCACTAAGGTACATAACCTCTCTCCGGCCTATAAATCTCTCCTCCCTGTCGAGGTTGACGTACCTGAATCTAAGGTTTTCCTTCCGACCGATACCTCCGGTAATATTCAGAGGCTTGTCGTTGCCCTCAACATCAATCATCCATATATCGTGCCTGTCATAGATAAGGGCATATCTCTCTCCTTCAACCCAGCCAGCGACTCCGTGAGGACGCGGCTCATCAGGGGTGTCGTGCAACTCATTGAAAAAGCTCACCTCATTGTTGCTGGTCAGTTTCCTGATCGTACCCCCTGCTGACGGCATCGTCTTCCATGCCCTTTCATCGATGCACCAGAAAAGAAGGTGCTTTCCGGTTGGAGAAATCTGCATGCTTCCGGCATTCCTCTCCAGCAGCATCTTCCTCTGGCCGGTCTCAACATTAACATAATAGTAATCTGAATAACTGGTTGAACTCCATGAGGACTCCCTCCTGTATTTGAGGCTGGAGGAACCAAGGGCAAAATCACCGTCACCGTTGTTTGTAAGTCTTACTGAGGGCATCTGCTCATCAGCAAGCTGTATCATCACGTTTCTGTCGATATGGTATACTGCCTGGAAGTTTCTTCGCAGCTCGCTCTGCACCTGCCTTTTCTGCATGGGCTGTAGCTGGTCATCCTGCCATGACCAGACATCCACACTGAACTTTTCATCAGCAAGAAGAGTGTCAACAGGTTCCTCAACAGGCTTCTGGGCAGTCCCGAAGTAAAGCCTGGTATTGTCATCTGACCATGTGAAACTGCTGTTCTCGCTAACACACCATCCCGCAGGCATACCTTTGGTCGCCGATTCTACAATCTTCCTTGCAGGAGCCATCTTGTCAGACAGGTACAGGTCATATAACTTAATCTTCCCGGTATCGGCGGTGAACATAAATACCAGCTTGTCGCCCGAATTGTTGGAGTTCATGCGCCTCGCTGTTCCCCTGCCTTCGAAGATGGTTGCAAACGTCTCTTTCCTGGTGTCAAATACTTTTACAGTAAAGAGATCTATCTTCGTGGTGTCGACTTTTACCTGCAGTACACTGATTGCCAATCCGTCACGAGCCACATTGTACTCCATGACATTGTCAAGCCTGTGCTCCTTCCCTGTCGCAGGATTAAGAATAACCAGCTCTGTTCCCTTCTGCTCCGGTTCTCTCGTCCTTGAGGACTGAGCCGGCCTTGGCTGTTCCTGAGGCTGCTCACCTGCAGTCTCATTGTTGTTTCGTTCCTGTGTCCTCTCAGGCAGCTTTCTTTCAAGAAGGTAGGCCATCCATTCCGAGTTCTTTTCAGGTACAGAAAATGAACGAACCCTCTCAATGACAGTGGTGCTGCCCGACGGCAGGGTCCTGATACCGAGTGCATTTCTCGGCATGGCATCTTCTCTTACCTTCTTCACCCGTGCAGCCCTTACTTCATCGGCTCTGGGTCTGATGGTGTAAGCCATGTATTTTCCTGTCGGAGAAATGCTGGCTCCGGTTCCCCTTTCAATAGAATCAAGCCTTGAGGTTGCATTGTCATAAATATAAAGCCATCCGTCACCCTGCTGGGGATTAATGACATAGGTTACCCATTTGCCATCATCAGTAATGGAACTTCCTGAAATGCTTTTCCAGGAGTCATAATCTGAGTGCTGTAGTGGTTTCTTCTGTCCCGGCAGTAAAGTCACTACCAGGATCAATGCTGTAAACAGCAGGAAAAATCTCTTCATCGGTATCTTAATTTTGTTAACGGCTAAAACTAAGCAAAACTTAACAGTCACTTGTTATTATTTTATATGTTGTTAATCAGTAAATTTGACGATCTGGCAACATGAAGCCAGATCAACATAATCCGGACAAAAAATGGTTATAACAGGTCTCGAAAAGCTCTCTCGCAGGTTCCCGTCCCGGCTCAGGAATAAAAGGCTGGGTATTCTGTGCCACGCTCCAAGCATAACAAGTGATTTCACTCATATAATTGAGTTGGTCAGGCGCATCAATCAATGCTCGCTTGGGGCTGTTTTCGGCCCACAGCATGGTCTCTTTGGCCAGACGCAAGACAACATGATAGAATGGGAAGGCTATGAAGACAATAAGCTGAAGGTTCCTGTCTTCAGCCTTTATGGAGCCCATCGTAAGCCAACCCCTGAAATGTTGTCCTTTATCGATGCACTGATCGTTGATATTCAGGATGCCGGGGCTCGGCTTTACACGTATATATGGACAGTTAAGCACTGCATGGAGGCATGCAGCGAAGCCGGAATTCCTGTCTTGATACTCGACAGACCGAATCCTGTAGGTCTTCTGGGATGCGACGGACCCGTACTAAAAGAAAATTTCTACACCTTCGTAGGTGGCGCCTCTATTCCTCTATGTCACTCGATGACTGCAGGGGAAATGGCTATCTGGATCAAAGAGAAGCATATACCTTCCTGCGATCTAAGTGTTATCAAGATGGATGGCTGGAGCCGCAAATCAATTTACAGCGAGACCGGGTTGCCATGGGTACTACCCTCTCCAAACCTTCCTACCCCAAATTCAGCATTGGTATATCCTGGCACTGTATTAATTGAAGCTCTCAACCTCTCTGAGGGAAGAGGCACAACTATTCCTTTCGAGCTATTCGGTGCTCCATGGCTGAATGCAACCGGACTCGTCAGTGAACTTAGATCGAGGAAACTGGCAGGTTGCGCATTCAGAATTCATAACTTCATACCTACTTTCAATAAATACGCTGGCCAGATGTGTGAGGGGGTACAGATACATGTAACAGATGCGGCAAGCTACAAGCCTGTACAGACCGCCCTTCATATATTCGATGCCGTTATTAAGGTGTCAGAGCCTGATAATCTGTCATTTAACCCGCCACCTTACGAATATGAGGATGTACTGATGCCTTTCGATATACTCTCAGGCGACGAAAAAATGAGAGAAAGCCTTGTAAAAAGGCTTCCCGTAAAAATAGAAATCGAAAGGTGGAATGATGAAACATCTCTCTTCATGAAAGAGTTCAGTGAGATAGCTCTATACAGTTAACAACCTGTTGCAACAAACCCGAACAGACTACTCAAAGAGGCCCTGATCACGCAGCAGCAATAATATGGCAGACTGCGATACAACAACCAGTTTTTCCTTATTGAACTCAATCTCAACCGAACTGCTCTGCATATAAAGAGCCAGATCACCCTCCTTTGGCTGAAGGGGAATATATCTTGGTTCATTCCCTGAGGGCTTCCATTTCTCATCAGGATCACCAGCATCGGGAACGGGATAACCCGGGCCGACCTTAATGACATAACCTGCCTGCACCTTGTCATTCTCCTGCACTCCCGGCGGCAGGTACAGGCCGGTTCTGGTCATCGACTGCGGAACCCTTGGTTTTATCAAAACCCTGTCTCCCACCACTATCAGCTTGTCGAGGTCCTTTACCTCAAGATTTATTGCCATTGTTGAATCTATCCATTCTGTTTCACCCGCAATATACTCTAAACTTTGCTTTTATTAGGCCCATATTTGCTTTCTTTGTTGCACCATTTACAGGAATACTATCGCAAAATGAACCTGCAATTCATATTGGTGGAACCAAAGGTACCGGAAAATGTAGGAGCCGCCGCCAGGGCAATAAAGGTGATGGGTGCTGGTAAGCTGCTGATTGTTAACCCTCAGTGTCAGCTCGACGGGAAAGCCCTTTGGGTTGCTCATGGCTCTGAAGAACTGGTACAGCATGCCCCGGTATTTAAAACTCTTGGAGAGGCGCTCACCGGATCAGACTTTTCGGTAGCCACCTCTGCCCGGAAGCGAACTGTCAAGTGTGATCCGTTAAGTCTCAGTGAATTGAAAGGATTCCTGATAAAAAATCGCACTAAAGATGATACTGTAGCCATAGTGTTCGGAAGAGAGGAATCAGGACTCACTAATGAGGAGATATCTCTCTGCGACATTTCAGTCTTCATTCCCATGGCCAATCACTATCCTTCACTCAATCTCGCCCAGGCTGTTATGATATTTGCTTATGAACTCTCATCCCTTACAAATGCAGAGCCGACAGGCAAATCACCAAAACTGAAGAAAAAGCAAAGCAAAACGCAAACCGAAGCCCCCCTTCATCTTCTCAAGGATAGGGCTGCTTCTCTTCTGGTGTCGACAGGCATTCATGAAAGTGATGCCCGCTTTGGAAGAATAATGGAAAGGCTGAGTCACCTCTCCCCTTCCGACCAGCGTCTGATGCTCACTGTTACCGGAAAACTGCTGGCCATGATTCCCGCATCAGGCGCCGCGAGCCCGCTAACGGAAAAGAGTATGCCAGAATCGGACAACCAGCAACCTGAACCGAGCGAAGCGAGCTCACTGAGCCGCAGGCGAGGTAAACCTGAACCGAGCGCAGCGAGCTCACGACCGAAGGGAGCAAACCAGCAACCAGCAACCAGACAATGATATACCTGATTCTCTGCATCCTGTCGTCAACCATGATTCTGATCGTCTTTAAAATGATGAACAGGCTCAGAATAAATACCCTTGATGCAATTGTAATAAACTACTTCTCTGCCTCAGCGCTTGGCATTCTAACCGGCAGATCGGCAGGATTGGCACCATTCGGTTATGGCTGGTTTATCATGTCACTAATACTCGGATTCCTTTTCGTATTCATGTTCAATGTAATAGGCTACTCTGCAAGGGTAGCGGGTGTTACAGTAACCTCACTTACAACAAAACTCTCTGTAGTTGTTCCTGTATTGTTCAGCATACTGATGTTTGGCGAGTCTGTCTCGCTTCTCAAGGTGTCTGGCATGATACTCGCCCTGGCAGCAATTGTCATGATAGTATACAGACCTCGCCAGCCGGGAGAGAGCATTGCCGAAATAAAGAGACTTATATGGTTGCCGTTTATCCTCTTCTTCGGAGCCGGAATCATCGATTCACTGATAAAATATGCCCAGGAGGTTTATGTCCCCCAGAACGAAACTATTGCATTCTCAACAGCAACATTTATGGTGGCAGCCATTACAAGTGTCGGCTTCAGAATAGCCTCCAGACCGGCCGGGGAAGAAAACAGGTGGTACAAACTCCTGGCAGGAGGGGTTGCCCTTGGAATTGTAAACTTCGGATCGCTCTACTTCCTGGTAATGGCTTTTGAATCGCGACGTTTTGATAGCTCTATTGTATTCGGCATCAATAATATCGGTATCGTAATGCTTTCCGTACTGGCAGGTATGGTTATCTTCAGGGAAAAGACCACACTGCTCAACAAGGCAGGTATCTTGCTGGCCATTATCTCAATACTGATTCTTTTCTACTCATGAACCCGGCCGGCGACAGTTTCAGAACAATAGCAGCTAATTCGCAGGGACTCTACAGGGAAAAGGGCTCCAGGTTCCTCTCATTTGCATTTTCTGTTACAGATACAGATCAGGTAAAGGAGATTACTGAAAGGATGAGGAAAGAATTCCATGATGCACGCCACCATTGTTACGCATATGTGCTGGGACCCGAGAGGAATATCTGGAGGGTTAATGATGACGGAGAACCCTCCGGAACGGCAGGAAAGCCAATCCTCGGCCAGATCAATTCGAATGAACTTACCGATGTTCTGATTGTGGTAATCAGGTATTTCGGCGGAACACTTCTGGGAGTCAGCGGGTTGATAAATGCTTACCGCACCGCTGCCGCTGATGCCATCGCCAATGCCGTTATTGTAAACGCGAGAGTCACCTGTGATTTAGTGATTGGATTTCCATATTCCTCCATCAATGATGTCATGAAGATACTCAAGGAAAACCACGATGTACGACAGGTCAGCCACAACTTCGACAATCACTGTACGATTACAATATCCCTCCCCATCTCACGAAGGGAACCACTATCAACAAAACTCCTCAAACTTCCGGGAACCACAATCAGCTCTGCTCACTCTGATACCATTAGCTAACTATAGTAACTGTAAAACTCCACTTGCCTCAACAAGACTCTTCAGTATAATGAACTTTATGAACTTCATGAACTCTATGAACTTCGATATATTATCACCATTTATTAACAACCACCCCTGAACTTTCCAATCTGTATTATTTTTGCCGGAGAGTTATAACAAATAAATGGTTTTTTAATGAAGAAACGAAGTCTGGTATCGATTGATGATCTGACAACCGATGAGATCATCAGGTTGCTCGATATGGCCACTGAATTTGAAAGGGAGCCGATACAAAACCTTCTGGAAGGCAAGGTTATATCGACTCTTTTTTTTGAGCCCTCTACCCGCACAAGATTGAGCTTCGAGAGTGCTATAAGCAGGCTTGGCGGAAAGATAATCGGCTTTACCGATGCTGCCAGTTCAAGTGTATCAAAGGG
>CAYUOS010000015.1:0-34081 GCA_964446435.1 uncultured Rikenellaceae bacterium
ATTTGAACCTCCTTCGTTACTCAGGGATTTCAGCGGTAACGGCCCCGATGGCAAGCCTTTTCGTTTTGCCCTTGCCGAACAGTCGTTGCCCGGCGATCTGAGATTCAATGAGATACTATTCGATCCATGGCCCGATGAGCATGACTTTGTCGAATTTGTAAATGTCTCTGACCGCTGTCTTGATGCCTCTCGTCTTCTTCTCCGGTCGGAGAATCCCCGCACCGGCTCGCTCTCCTCGCCGTTTACTCTCTCTGAAGAGCCGAGATGTATCCTTCCCGGGGACTACTTCACCGTAACCATCGACCCGCAGCTGCTGGTGGAGCGCTTCTTCAGCGCCGACGGCGACAGGATATTTGCCGTGCCGGCCCTGCCGTCAATGCCCGATGACAGGGCCATCGTAACACTCTACAACCGTGAGCTTGATATAATCGACCGTATGAGTTATGACAAGTCGATGCACTTTTCACTTCTCTCGGTGGTCGAGGGTGTATCGCTTGAGAAGGTAACTCCATCAGCCGATTCATGGAACAGACAGAACTGGCATTCGGCTTCGGGAGCTTCAGGATGGGCCACGCCAGGGGCCGTCAACTCAGTTTTTTCAACCGGTATCCCGAATGGCTCCTCCGTATCCCTCTCGGGACGCCGCATCACACCCAACTCTGACGGAATCGATGACCTGATAATGATAACCTTTACCTCCCCATCAGCTGAGAATGTGGTGAGGCTTGTCGTCTTCACAGAAAACGGACACCCGGTCAGGACTCTTGCCGACAACCTCTACACAGGCTATGAGGCCCTCTTCACATGGGATGGCACCGACGACTCCGGCAGGCTCCTCCCCACAGGCATCTATGTAATCTGGCTGTCAGCCTTCGACAGCAACGGAAACACCCACCGCCATAAGGAGGCTGTCGCGGTAATTAGGTAAAACGGTATTACGGTAAACGGTAAACGGTAAACGGCGTCCGGTGTCCGGTTTCTGGAATTCGTTGGCCGGACACCGTTAACCGTTAACCGTTAACCGTTTTGTTCTATTTTTTTCCGTTCACCAGATTCCCGTCCATCGCATACATACCCCTGCCATGGGTGGCAATCACGATTATGTTGTCTCGGGGATGGATGATCAGGTCATGCACGTAGCAGGAGGGAAGATTGCCTCCCAGCACGTCCCATTTCCTGCCTCCGTTTTTCGTCACATATACCCCGACATCAGTGCCGACATAGAGGATGTTCTTGTTAACCGGGTCCTCCCTTATCACATTGACCGTACCCATCGGAATATTGGCAGATATGCTTTGCCATGTCTTTCCGTAGTTGGTCGATTTCCAGACATAAACCGAGAAATCGTCATCGCGCTTGCCATTCTGTGTCATGTAGACGGTTCCCGGAGTGAATTTCGAGGCTACAATGCGCGAAATCCACCTTTCAGGGGCTATGCCGGCAACGATCTCCTCCCACTTGCCTCCGTCGTTCATGGTAACCCACACCCTGCCGTCGTCGGTTCCAACATAGAGAAGTCCTCTGGTCAGTGGCGATTCTGATACTGCAGTAATGGTCTGATGCTTTACGTCTCCCATACGGGCCGGGTTGTTATGCGACAGATCAGGACTGATTCTCTTCCATGTATCGCCCTGATCGGTCGACTTGAAGAGATATTGCATTCCATGGTATATCGTATTCGGGTCATGGGGTGAAAGGATGAATCCTGCCAACCATTCTCCCCTAAGCGGTGGCTCACCGGGTTCAGCTTTTGGCACAATGCTCTTGCTGGTTGAAGCAGCAGCCCTCACCCTGTTTCCCTCCCTGTCAGGACGGGTAGTCGTATCGCTGTCGTTGTATGTGGTACGTGAAAGTGTGCCGTAAAAGCCTGCCGAATATACGATGTTCGGATTTGTCGGATCAATGGCATGGTGACTTCCCTCGCCCCCGGGGGCGCTGGTCCATTCAACCGCCGGAATCCTGTCGCGGCCATTCGTAAGAATAACCTCGGCCCTGCGGCTGCCGTGATCCTGTATAGAACCGTAAATCTTGAACGGAGTACCCATGTCATAGTTCACATTAAAGAACTGCACCGCAGGCAGTGACCGGTAGCTGCTCTTCCAGGTAGTGCCTCCATCCATGGTAACATGTATTCCCTGGTCATTGTTGATTACCATGAACCGGTTGTCGGTATGGTCTATCCAAATACCGTGATTGTCGCCACCCGGATTCGAGAAGCGGTTCCATGTTGCACCCCCGTCGCGTGTTACTGCAACGCTTACACCCTGCAGGTAAACAACCTTGTCATCGGTCGGGTCGGCAGTTACCTGTCCGAACACCCATCCGTAGGTATTGCTCAATCTCTGCAGAATCTGGTTGTCGGTAGGAGAGACCCTTCTCCACATCTCACCGCGGTTGTCGGAACGGAAAAGCTGCGCTCCCCTGATAAAACCGCATGATGGCAGGCCGTACGGGTCGTTCCTCTCTGATTCGGTCGGTTCACGTACTACCTCATAATCGTCAATATATGCATATATGATATTCGGACTCGACATTGCCACCGACAAGCCTATTCTTCCGCGCTGATGCGGCGGCATCAGTCCGTCGCTGATCTCCTTCCACGTTTTGCCGCCATCAGTCGATTTATATATTGAACATCCTCCATAATGATACTCGGTGCGCGGGTCGTTCCATTTTTTCCTTACGCGCTGCCATGTAGAGGCATATAGTATCGAGGGATCAGTCGGATCAATTGCAACGTCGATAACGCCCGTCATATCATCAATCTGCAGGGTTGGTGTCCAGCTCCTTCCTCCATCGGTGGTCATGTACAGGCCGCGGTCGGGATTGGTGGTCCACTCATTTCCTGACACGCCTACCCATACTATATCGGGATTCCCGGGGTGAACGATGATACGTGATATGGTATTTGAGTTTTCAAGTCCCATGTGCGTAAATGTTCTACCTCCGTCAACCGACTTGTAAATGCCGCATCCGGCGTGGGAACTTCTGAATATGTTCGATTCACCGGTTCCAACCCATATAATGTTTTTGTTTGAAGGTGCGATGGCAACATCTCCAATCGATGATGATATCTCCTTCTCAAATATCGGAGCCCAGGTTTCGCCCATGTCGGTTGTCTTCCATACACCTCCCGATGCGGTCGCTGCAATAATGAAATCGCGGTCAGGTGAAATGGCAGCGTCGGTAATCCTGCCACTGATGTTCTTCGGCCCCAGGAATTGCCACTGAAGGTTCCTGTAGGGCGAGCTCTTCTCCATTTTGAGGTGGGTGGCATAGGCAGCAAGCCTCTGTCTGCCATCTCTCAGCATGGTTTTGCCTTTTGGCTGGGCTGCAGCCACAACCACCAGCAATACCAGAATGGCCGGCAAAATCGCCAGTCCCGATCTGAATCCAAGTTTTTTCATAGCGTCTCCTAAGGTTTTTTATTGAGAAGGTTAAGTTAAAACAAAAATGTTGATCAAAGCCAGACAGAATTGAACACCAGGCTGAATATTTACAATTATTAACAAAACGGTAAACGGTATCCGGTGAACGGTATCAGGTGAACGGTATCCGGTGTCAGGTATCAGGTTACGCCCTTCTACGCCTGTTACGCCCTTATCTTCACCGGCACCCTCCTTGCGAAGAATATCGCGGCCAGCGACAGCACAGAAAAGATTGCAAATGCGCGTGCCAGTCCCGCGTGGTCTGCTACGGCACCTGCTGCCATGGCCATAAGGGCACTGACGAAAAAGCTCATGGTCATGTAAATGCTGTTCACAAAAGCCTTATTCTTTGTGTCAAGGTCGAGAATAGTGGCAAGCATTACAGATTGCGGTGACATGAGAGCAACACCCAGAAGAATGATTGTAAGTATGCGCAATGCTCCGTCGGTATTTAGAAACAGCAGCATAAGCAGCGGCGATGCTATGGTAACGATCAGCAGGGTGGTCCTGCGTCCTATAAGGTCTGACACCGACCCCGAAATAAAGGTTCCCACAGCACCGCTTACCTGCAGTACCGCGAGCGATATTCCGGCAAACCAGAGGTTTTCTCCTTCCTGTATCAGGTAAACCGGAAGGTAGAGTATCAGTGTTGCCCTGAGGGCCCCGTTAAAAAGGATAATTCCGCCGAGGGCTATGAATACGTGCCTGAACCTCCTGAAGATGGCAATATAGTCTACACCTGCCGATTTCTTGTAAACCTCCTGCTGTATGCTTATCTTCCTCAGCCTCCACCAGAGAACGGCAGATGCCGCCAGCCCGAATGGAATAAGCCTCAGGGTGCCTGCCAGTCCCCATATTTCGACTACGGCAACCAGTATCAATGGCCCGGCAGCGCTGGCAAGCTCGCCTCCGAACATGAAGAAGCTCATTCCCTTACCGGTGCGATTGCCCGATATCTTGCTTATCATTACAGGCGCAGGCACATGGAAGAGGGCAGAACTCAAACCGCATACAAATAGCAGAATTGCCACCACAATATAGGCAGGGGCAACGCCGATGAGGCTCATCGAGACGGTGGTAACGGCAGGCGCGAAAATCACAAAGTAGCGCACCTTGACTCTCTCGGCCATTATCCCTATAAACGGATTGAAAAGGTTGGGGATGCGTTGTATTAACCCCAGCAGTCCCGACAGAAACAGGCTTATGCCAAACTTGTCAATAAGCAGCGGAAGTATCGGCGGAAGGTATGTTGAATAGGCATCATGCAGGAAGTGTGCCACCGAAATGAGTGTCACATTACCGGTCTGAAAGCCGTTATCCCTGCTATCCTTCTCCTTAACCGGCAAGCCTGTCTGTTGTTACATTCCTGAAATAAGCTCAACCATCAGGTGGGTCATATGTCCCTCCGACTTCTCGGCAGCCTTCTGTACCATCTCATGGGTGATATAGGTCATTTTTCCGGGAACACCAAGGTCGGTGATGACACTGACGGCGAAGCAGGGCAGGTTCATATGCCTGGCGGTAATTACTTCGGGAACCGTCGACATGCCAACGGTATCGGCTCCGATAATGCGCATGAACTTATACTCGGCCGGTGTTTCAAATGTTGGTCCCGATGTGCCCAGGTAAACCCCTTTGTGAATTCTCAGTCCCAGGCGCTTGCCGATCTCCCAGGCTTTTTCCGCCATCTCCTTGTCGTAGGGCTCTCCCATATCGGGGAACCGCGGACCGATGCGCTTGTCGTTGGGACCGACCAGCGGATTGGGCAGCAGGTTGATATGGTCGGTGATTATCATAATATCACCCACCTCGAATTCCGGATTCACGCCCCCGGATGCATTTGAAAGGCACAGGTATTTGATGCCCAGGAATTTCAGAACCCTGATCGGGAATGTCACCTGCTCTGAGCTGTAGCCCTCATAGTAATGGAAGCGCCCTTTCATGGCAACCACCTTCTTGCCCGCGAAGTCTCCGTATATAAGCTTGCCTTCATGGCCTTCAACGGTTGACTGGCTGAAATGGGGAATATCCTGATAGTTTATCTCAATGCAGTTTGTCATCGCGGCAGTAAAGCCTCCCAATCCGGTGCCAAGAACGATACCGGCCTCGGCATTTACAAAGCCTCTCTTAGTCAGGAATTCTGCTGTTTCCTTTATTTTTTCGTACATAGTCAATTATATGGTTGTTAAACTCTTTGGCATCATTATTCAGGAACTCAACCTCAACCGGGATGAAGCAGGCGCTTCTCCGAAACCATTCCGGCACTTCCTCAATCATCCTGAGCCTGACGGCATCCTTTTCGGTGGTGAAGATATAAAAGCGGCCCGAAAAACCTTCACTCGTTTCAGGTTTCAGCCTTGAAATCTCCTCAGCCGTGAAGTTGTGATGGTCGGAGAAACTGACGTGCCTGACTGACCGGCATATGTCTTTAAGGTGCGAAACCAGCGGGCCGGGATTGGCGATTCCGGTCACCAGAAGAATATCCGCCTCTCTAAGTTCATCAGCAACGCCCGATGCTGCAGCCTCACCGGGAAACACCGGTACCGGGGCGCCATATTTCAGGGTAGTGAAGTAGAGGTTCTGGTAGGGGTACTTGCCGATTCTCTTGAACATTATGCGCATGTCCATTGCAGTTATGCCGGGCGGGGTTTTGGTAATCAAAATTATGTCGGCGCGCCTTACGTTCCGCCGGTGTTCGCGGAGTGTTCCGCAGGGCAGCAGACAGTCGTTTATGTAGAGGTTTGAGTAGTCGGAAAGGATCACCGAGCGCCCGGGTACTACTGACCTGTGCTGGAACCCGTCATCCATTAGTATCACTTCCGTATCGGGTCGCTGCCTCATTATCTCTCTTATTCCGTTGTTGCGGTTGCGGTCGACGGCGATGGTGATGTCACTATGCCTGAGCGCAAGTTGCAGGGGCTCATCGCCGGCCATGGCCACGGTGTCGAGTGCTGTTACTATTCTGAATCCTTTGCTCTTTCTTTTGTATCCCCGGCTCAGAACGGCTACCCTGTAGCGGGGCTTCAGCAGTGTGACCAGGTAATCGACATGGGGGGTCTTGCCGGTTCCCCCGACGGCAAGGTTTCCTACGCAGATGGTTGGAACGCTATGCTCGGTCGAACGCATTACACCCTTGTCATAGAGCATGTTGCGGATTCCGGTAATAAGGCCGTAAACCAGCGAGAAGGGGTAGAGGATATAGTATCGTCTGCTGTGACCGTACACCTGTGCTACCTTAGGTTAATGAAAAATGGCAGCCTTGCCTGGATGCCTGTCAGTGTGGCCAGTTCACGGAGGTCGTTAACGTATGCAGACAGGGCCCCGAGTTCCCTTTCGGCAAGCCTGAGCCGTACATTTCCTGTGAGCTCATTAATAATCCTGGTGTACGGATCAACAAGTTCGGGCAGCTCTTTAACCGAGTAAGTTTCAATACCTGCCAGCCGGGCTGCTTCGTCGATGGCATCGCGCAGGCCTCCGGCCATGTCTGCCAGTCCGTTGCCAAGGGCTTCGGCACCGCTCCATACCCGTCCCTCACCAATATTGTCGACGGCTTCAAAGGTCATTCCACGGCCTTCCGCAACATGTCCCACAAAAGTGGCGTATGTCGCTTCGACGCTGTTCTGTATCACCTGCTGTTCGTACGAGGTCATGGCTCTGGTGATCGATGGGGCATCGGCGTGCCTGTTTGTCTTCACTACCTCGGTGGTGACGCCTATTTTCTCGTTAAGCAACTTTGAGGCGTTGGGTATCATGCCGAACACTCCTATTGAACCGGTGATGGTGGCCGGATTGCAGATGATCTTCGTAGCCGGGGCTGAAATATAATAACCTCCCGAGGCGGCATAGTTGCCCATTGAAACCACTACCGGTTTTACCTGGCGTGCAAGGTCGGCCTCCCTCCAGATCAGTTCCGAGGCTATTGCGTTACCGCCCGGACTGTTTACCCTGAGGACGATGGCCTTTATGCTGCTGTCGCGGCGTGCCTCCCTGATTGCCTGGGCATATTCATTTCCACCGATGTTTGCCTCGGTTCCCTTGCCCATCACTATGGATCCCGATGCATAGATGACCGCAATTTTGTCTTTTAATATTTTCTTGCTTTTTGGGTCGGGTACCTTTGAGTACCGGGACATTGTGATAGTATTGATCCTTTTTTCCGGCTCAATGCCACACAGCATTCTCAGTGTGTCAGAGACCTGGTCTGTGTAGAGCAGGCCGTCAATAAGCTTCAGCCTTACAGCCTCCACGGGGTCGAAAGCCAGCATAAGGTCGGCAATGCGGTTAATCTCCGCGGGCTCGAGTTCTCTGGCGGCAGAGATGTCACCGACCACGCTGTTCCAGATTGACCCTGTGAACGAAGCAATCTGTTCGCGGTTCTCGGGACTTAGCCGGTCGAGAAGGAATGGTTCCACCGCACCCTTGAACTTGCCGTGCCTGATTATCTGAACATCTACACCGATTTTTTCGAGTGCCTTTTTGTAGAACATCACCTCTGAGCTGATGCCCTGAAATTCGATGGTTGCAGTGGGGTTGATGTATATTCTGTCGGCGGCGGTTGAGATGTAATATGACTCTTGTGTGAGGATGTAGTCGGTGTATGAGATGACGAATTTGCCCGACTCTCGGAACTCAAGGAGTGCCTGACGGATCTCCGAGGCGGTGGCCCAGCCTGAGGGGAGTATGCCGGTTTCGATTACTACGCCTTTGATTTTGGGGTCATCCTTTGCTCTTCTGAGATTGGCCAGTATGTCGTTGAGTCCGGTTGTTGGCGACATGGTCATGTTCAGAAGGTCGAAGGTGAATGAGGGATTCGGGTTGCCACGGTCGGGGATCGGGACGCCGGATTTAAGGATCAGTACCGATTTGTCACTGACCACCACGGGTTTTTTCCCTGATGAGATCATTACGCCGATCATCATTATGAAAAAGAAGAAAAATATGACCGATGAAAGGATGATGCCGGTGATAACGGCAAGCACAGTTTTGATAAAGCTTTTCATATTTTACTAATTTTGGGCATTTTAAGGGGCATAAAGATACAAAAAAAGAGGAGCAGGCCGGCCGGTTTTTAGTCGATTTGATTAATTTGGGTTAAGAAATGAGTGGTATGGAAGAGGTTGTATTATCGCTTGGCAGCAATATGGGTGACAGGGCTGCGAATCTCTCCGGGGCGCTGCTGCGGCTTGAGGAGTCGGGGCTTTTGCCGGTGGCTGTGTCGCGGATTTATGAGACAGAGCCGTGGGGCTTCAGGGCTGAGATTTCCTTCTACAATATGGTAGCTGTTTACCGTACCTTTCTGGAGCCGGCGGCCCTGATGGAGCTTATTGCCAGAATTGAAGTTTCGATGGGGAGGGAGAGGAGTTTTGATGCCTCGGGATATGAGTCGAGGGTAATCGATATAGATATTCTGTTCTATGGCGACCGTGTGATAAATGAAGGTGGGCTTGTTATACCGCACCCCCGCATTTCTGAACGCAGGTTTGTGCTGGAGCCCCTGGCTGAGCTGATGCCCGGGAGGATACATCCTGTAACCGGCCGGTCGGTTTCTGCAATGCTTTCGGAATGTGCCGATGAACTGCCGGTGAAGAGAATTCAACCCTGACACACACTGTTTATTTCATGCCGGAGAAGCGTCAGATTTGGGTTTTGCCCCTGACGGGTTATGACTAATCCCACGGAATTATTGCCTCAAAGAGTTTATCTGTGTCGACGCCCGAATTATTTATAATCTTTTGAGTCGGGTGCCAGGTTTTCCCACCGGGGTTTAGAGAATATCTTGCGATAATACCTCTCCCAGCTGTGAAACAGGTACCACTCTTACACCGTTACTTCTGTTTTGCGGATTGTTACCTGAATAAATCACCAGACCACCTGTTGAGCCGGTAATTTTATTCCAGTAATTAATACCTTTGAAGAACTCTTCGGTAACAGTCTGGCCCGACTTTATCTCAACTGCCATCTTAACCGCGTTTCTCACAGAGACAAGATCGATCTCGTTACCTGTATTATCACGCCAGAAATAGAGATTTGATTTTTTCCCATGATTAAACCGGTTCTTAATAAACTCGAGGATCACAAGATTCTCGAAAAGATTACCACGCCATGGGTTGATTGGCAGGTTCCCGACATCTTTAATTCCAAGAAGAGCTGCTGCCAGACCGGTGTCGTAGAAGTAGAGTTTTGGCATTTTTACGACACGCTTGTTGAAGTTTTCATGCCATGGTCTTAGCAGGAAGAGTACGAAGCTTGCTTCCAGAACTCCCAGCCATGAGGAAACGGTTTTAACATCAACCCCGGTCTCAAGGGCAAGGTTACTCATGTTTAGCAGAGAACCGATCCTTCCTGCACACAGGCGGATAAACTTCTCAAACAGAAAAAGGTCGCTTATGTTCTTAAGTTGTCTTACATCACGCTCAATATAGGTAATGATATAATTGGAATAGTATCTGCCCGTATCAATCTTATCATCATTATAGAGAGCCGGGTATCCTCCCTTAAAAATTACGTCATTTATATCCGTTCTATTGTTTTCTGACTCCTGCATACTCAGTGGCAGAAGAAACAAATAGCCTACTCTGCCAGCCAGACTCTGTGAGATATTGTCCTGTATCAGGAAGTTATTCGAACCCGAAAGAATAAATTTCCCATTCTCATTTGTTTCATCGAGAATCTGCTGAAGGTATGAGAAAAGTAAAGGGACCCGCTGAATTTCATCGAGAATTGCCCCGTTCCGGAAGGTGGCCAGGAATCCCCTGGGATCTTCAGTCGCAAATCTCCTGAGGTCGGGGTTCTCAAGATTTGCATATGCTTTTTCAGGAAAAACGCTTCTTACCAGGGTTGTTTTTCCCGATTGTCTGGGGCCAACAACGGCAACAGCCCGGAATTGGCTTGCCAATACCCTTAATTCGTCTTCTGCAATTCTTTTAATCATAAGACAAATTTACAAATTTGGAATTCAATTCCAAAATTGTAAGAAATTCTAGGTTGAAACTATCGGAATTATTTGAATTCGGGAAGATCTTTCTCTCCGGGTGGAGTATTAACAAATGATACGGATTGAAATTAATCCCATGGAATTATTGCCTCAAAGAGTTTATCTGTGTCGACAAATGAAGTGGCAATAATCCTTTTATTATCAGGTGTAACATCAAACGAAGTAACGGGCCTGTCTAATATGAGCTTCATTACAGGAGTACCGTCCCATTTCCATATATGTACTTCTTTTGACCAGTCAAAAGGATAGGGCTCTTCTCCCTCCTTAAAATGATCCATAACTGAGAACCCGCCATATAAGGCATATATGTATTCTTCGGTTGATTTTATGTGATGATAATAATTAATCATCCCCCCGGTTCCCGGTTTTCCCTGTCCTGTCAGCATTACTTCCCTGTTATGAGAAGCATCAGACATTTGTAGTTCTTTAATCATCTGTTCGGTTTCGAGAGAATATATTCTGAGTAATGGGAATTGGTTAAATACTGATGCTATCAGGTTCTCCTTTGAATTGACTGTTGTAAGTTTTGCATTATGAAAAGGCAGCATATTCCGAGGGACACTCTTGTCAGAAAAATAGTATGGTTCTCCCCACTCAGACACCTGTCCGGTTTCCATATCATAAACAGAGAAATCCCTTGAAGCGGTATCAAGATAGTTGGAATTAAATATTATGTTGTTAACCAGAAAGAAATCCACGCCTTCTCGCATTGCAACTGGTAAATCAAATTTATTATGAATGACCAGATCAATTGAATTATCAGACATAATGATTTTTGCAACCTTTAAATCATAATCACTCTGATATAAAATCTCATTGTTGGCGTGTACCTTAAAAAACGGATAAATGTCCACCTCTTCACCGGGCCCTCTTCCTTTTCCGATAAAGCTGCCAAGATGATTAAAACTGTCTTTCGAAAATACATGAAAGAACCTGTCGGTCTGGTGGTCCAAAACTATTACCAGGTCATTCATTATCAACATATCCATGGGCATTCCAAGTAATACTGAAACCTCGTGCTCATCAAACCGGATGTTTTTCACAGTCAGAAATTCAGAATATTGCACTGACGGACTTTTACAGGAATTGATAACCAGAAAAATCAAGACAAAGAGGATAAAGGATGGAGTTTTCATTAACATGGGTCTTTTAGGTTTATCGATGTAATATTAGATTTCAAAACTGCAATTGCAGAGATTGCTTTATGAGTGAATATTGAATCAAAGATCAATTATTTGTAAGTCATTGCAAAATGAAATCATTATTTACGGTGAATTTGTCAATGAATGAGGGGTATTTGTCAACTATTTCAACAATACGCAGGGGGGCGCAAGTTCTTTTTAAATATAAATCAAAAAGTTAGTGTTTAACAAATTGCAATATGAGATGGTGATTTTTGACTGCAGATCTATATCAACCCATTGTCGGCAAAGCTGTACTAGGCTGAGCATCTGGATTAAAACATTATAGGTGACGCTTTAGTAGGAAGGGCAGGCTTCCAGGTTTATGATAAATGGGCTATTGGAAGTGAAATGAGCATAAGAAGATCCTAACAAATTATTTCATTTAGTTATGTCAATAAACATAATAAACCTATATATGCACAATAAACCTGGTAAGTTTATCAGGCAAAATTGAGTTTATTATGGATTAAAAAATCAGACATACGATTCGGTATCCTCCATTTCATGCCTCAATCGCTAATATTATATTTCCGTATTTCATTAACCTCGGGGTTGAGGGTATAAAGAAATATTGAGTGTTCATTATCAGAGACAGTGAAATCGATTGATCCTGAGTCGAGTTCATACCTTCCTGTAAGTATCCCATCCCAGGACCAGCAGTGCAATTCAGTTACTCCGGTTTCTGTTCCGGGAAGTGCGTTAACATATTTCAACCAGATATGATCATTCGTTAAAAAGGGCTGACTGTAATAGATCGGACATTTTCTTTCGAACAGGGCATCACGTGTTGGACAATCCGTTTTTCTGCCAATATGGATTTCAGTCTGGAGTTTATAATTCCTGTAAATCTGGAAAGCCGGGATATCGGTGAAAACAACCACAATTGTTCCTTTATCATCGCTAACTTTTACAAAGCAGGAATAAAGGTTCTGGAGGTGATCCTCTCCCTCAATTGGAACATTGACCTCCGGCAATTGCCCGAATTTTTTAATCTCCCTCTGATTCTTTGCATCATAAAGAATAAACAGAGATTCTCTCAGTTTGGGATTAATATACACATAAAGAGTATCGTTTATCTTTTGAAGTTTATTGACAATATCGTATAGGAGTCTTATGCGATATTCAGGAGCGCTTTAATCTGTGAGTGGCAGTCTAAAATACTCTTCGAAGAAAAAGTCTGTATAGAGAGCAACTCCCTGATCTGTCTTCTCAAAGAAATAGGGATCGATGCCAGTGTATTCTCCAGGTCCCCGTCCAAATTTTCCTATTGAGAAGTTGACCCTGAAATTGGCAGTGTCATAGAAAACAACCGGATAATTGCTGAACTTTTCAAGACTAGTAATTCCAACCATCCATTGTTTGTACATATGCAATTCAAATGGAATAAATACATTATTGGTTACGAATGTCGTATCAGCTTCCAGCTTTCTAAGTTTTACCGAATTGATGTTAACGTAGTCTCCGTAGGATGTCTGATTGCAACTACAAATTAGCAGAAACGGGAAAAGACATATGGTTACTTGTTTTTTCATGGTTTTATGGTTTATAGGTTTCTAAAAAGCTATTCGAGGTTATATTTCTCAACTTTATCGTTATCTTCATCCCTTACCAGAATAAAGAGTGACTTTCCATCATCTGATACAATATAGTGAAAAAAGCTTTTCTCTATCATATATCGGCTTCTCAGATATCCATCCCAGGACCATGCCTGAAGTTCTGTTGAAAGGCGTGTCTGTCTCTTTGACTTATTGAGGTATTTTACCCATATAAGACCTGCTGCCTTTTTTGGGCTTTCAAAATATTCTGTACAGGAACCATTACGGATATCATCACCGAAGGTGCACCCTGCAGAGTTTTGAGTCCATACAGCCTTTCTTAGTTTATAGTTCCGATCGTAGAAGTGGATTACCGGGTTGAATACATAAAAATCGGCAAGTGAGGTTTTGTCATCGTTAATCATAAGCCAACTTGAAAAGAACTTTCGGCAATCTGCAAAACTATACTTCCTTGCTCCAATGTCGGGTTGTTCTCTGAATCGACTAATCCTCCTTTGGTTTAATGTATTGAAAACGACATAATTACAGCTATCTCTGTCGTCATTTCGGAAAGTAAATATCGTATCAGAAATCTTTGTTAATCCGTTCAGTGGTTCGAATGCAATTGAAGAACTATACAATATCCTAAAACTATTTGGAGGAGTATAAATATACTTTGTTTCATAGAAGGCATTGGTATGGACTGCAATCGAAGTATCAGTCTTTTCGAAATAGTATGGATTTATTGAGGTAAACTCACCAGGCCCTCTACCAAAAACACCGAGTGTGAACTCTACATTCATTGTTTTGGCGTTAATGAATGTTAACGGTGCCTGATCAGCCTCCTGAGATGAACATATCACTACGATCCAGTTCTTGAACCAGTGCAACTCCGGAACAGAGGGCAGGATTGACTCGAGAACGAATACTGAATCTGGGGATGGAAATGATGGATTTATTTTGGTTACATCAATAATTTGCTTTTCCTTATGGCCAATGCAGGAAGCTAAGAAAAAGTATGTAATTATTAAAGCCGGAAAAGTTCTCTTCATAATTCTGCTTCGTTTTTCTGATTTATATAAGATAGTTTTAAGTGACAAATGGGTCCTGTCTTTTGAGATAACGGTTGAGCTTTCAGAGTTCCAAGACCCAATTGCCACTTGTTTAAAAACGTGGTCAGGTTATTCTACCTGATATTCACATTCTTTTTTCTTAGTATCGTCAATGATCCATCCTAAGTTGATAGGGCATGCTAAGGGTCCTGGCATCCTCGAACACATTCTGAACCATTCCTGGGGTCCACTGCCCTCATAAGGGTCCTGTGTCCAATCATCATAACAATAGCGCTTTATGGATCCACTTTCTCCCTCGTCAAAAGCTTTCGACATTACAGAAATCAAATCAAGCGAGGTGTCCTTTTCAGAATTGTTTTTGGCAATACTGAGGTTGATGATTGAAATTAAGATGAAGATGAAGATTGTAATTGTAGTAATATGGATTTTTCTTTTCATTTCTATAGTTTTTAGTAGAACTGACAATTAGTTACTGGGTGGGATATTGGCACAACATGGGCAGATTGGTCCAATGAATTCTGGTTCAAGACATTCATTATTAGAACAGCAGCCTGTCAAATCATTGTCTATGCATTCTTCCTCGTCCATTGGTCTCTGGACAATCGCAGAATAGCAATTATGATCGTCTGGATAATGTCCACACTTCCAAATAGGGACCCAATCATAATTTGGATCATAGTCATGTAACCACCTTGTATAGCATGATCTTTTCATCCCTGAACCTTCTCCCTCATCAAACGCTTTCACCATAACGGAGATAAGGTCGAGGGTGGTATCGGTGTTGTCTGTCTGATAAGCGAGGCCGATATTTAACACTGTAAGCCCAGCAAAGAGGCAGAGCACAATGGGTATGATTAGTTTTCTTTTCATTTTGTTTTTTGTATTGTTTATTGAATTGATTTATTGTTAAGTGTGTTTGTTCAAATAAGACAGCACATGGGCTGTAGGGTCGGTTTCTCAGTACAGTTGTACCTTACGGGGCTGTTAAGGCTTGTTTATACCTGCCATTACAGTGTTTTCATGAGTTATTTTGTATTATCTTTGCATCGTACCTCCTTTCTGCTGTTACAGCAGGGGAGTCTGAAGAGGAAGCACCGGCTAGCAAGGCTTATCGGCTTCCTCTTCTTCGTCCCGGTAACAGATATAGTTCACTCTTTTATTAATGTCAAAATATAAAATACCATTTTCATATCTTCTCTAATATAATGGAGTACTATTAAGACATATCCCTTTAGTATTGATGATGGGTAAAGTACATTCGAACCTCACAAAGTTAATTTCGGAGAATGACATTGATTAATTGCCTTTAATGTTAGCGAAAGGATATTTATACATCTCCAACCCCTCCCCCAAAGATGGAGAAAGTCCATATACTACTTTTTCTTTCAGATCCATCCCGATTTGTATCAGGAATCTGTCTAAAACAACTTTTCTGACAGGGACACCCTCCCAATCGAAAATTAGCAATTCACTTTTATATTTCGAAAGATCTGTTTGAGGATTCAAAACTTCTTCCCTTTTTAACACAGGTGTAGTTGATGAAACATATATGAAATCATTGTCAGAGAACAAATTGAATGAGTATAAGTTTAGAGAATTTAGTGATGGACTCTCTTCATTGTTGAATTGTTCAATACTTTTTTTAAGCTCGTCATAATCACAATATATAATTGTTGATCTGTGTTCTCCGGTTATCTCATAGAAGTCTATCTGGCCAACCGAATATGGGGTAGATGCTATTCTTCCCAGTCGGGAGTTCACTCTAAGCCCCCCTGAGTAAAAGAGTCGGCTTTCTCTTTCATTTTTAAGCTTGTAGGAAAATGATTCAGATTGGTACGGGACGCTTATAGTTGATTTCATGCTATGGTTATAAATGCTAAACCTTGTTCTCCCATTCTCATAAATGATTATGTCCTCTCCTCTATATTTTATCGATAAGAAAGGCCCCTCAGAACCCGGTATCTCAATTAAAACCCTTCGGCATCTATAGTTCGGGTTAAGAAACAATTGGGAAAGGTTAATCTCAGTTACATTCAATTGACTTATATCGTAAATATGCATTAAACCTGTTTCAATTTCATCGGTTTGAGGTATAATATCTGCTCTTACCACCTCACAGGGGCCTCTTCCCCTAGATATGATTTCTCCCAACCGGGTTCCATTTCGTGTGTTGAATGCATGAAGCAGGTGTTTATCAGCACGTTCCGTGCTAATCAAAAGAAATGTGTCAATGATTACTACCATATTGAAATCATAATACTCACCGACATTCATTTTTTCACCTTGAATAAAGTACTCTTCCTCAAAGGTTGCTGTTGAGATGTTATTATCCCCTGCATTATTACATGATATTGTAAATAGCAGTAGTACCAATGTGATTATGCTATAATGATCTCTGTTCATCTCTAGAGTGGCTTATGTAGAACTGGTTATTCTATTTCTGATACTATGGACAAGATAACTCCTAAGGAATATCCGGATCAGGGTTTTTATCTAAGCCCTGTTCCGGATAAACCAAATATCATTAAATATACAAAGATTTGTTCTCACCAATTCAATATCTCTAACTGGGATCAGGTGATTCTATTACTTTGCACCATGAGTCTTTTTCAAACTCATCATCGAAGTATACCCATGGACATGTACCCGGGTCAAAAAGCCGCAAAGGAACTACCCAGTAAGGGGGTGTAAGAGTTGTTCTATACCTATTTTCACTGCCGGGTGGCAGATCCAGTGTCTGCACCCAACCTTCACCGCCACCTTCTCCCTCATCAAACGCCTTTACCATTACTGAAATCAGGTCGAGGGTGGTGTCGGTGCTGGCGGGTCTGTTGGCGAGACCGATATTGAACAATGTAAGCCCTGCAAAAAGGCAGAGCACAATGGGTATGATTAGTTTTCTTTTCATTTTTTTGTTTTTTGTATTGTTGATTGAATCGACTTATTGTTAAGCTTGTTGGTTCAAAGAAGACAGCATATGGACTGTAGGGGCGGTTTCTCAGTACTGTTGTACCCTTTTGTCTTGCTGTGGCATGATTGGTTCTGCCAAAAAGTGGTTTCATGGGTTATTCTGTATTATCTTTGCCTCGTACCTCCTTTCTGCTGTTACAGCAGGGGAGTCTGAAGAGGAAGCACCGGCTCGCAAGGCTTATCGGCTTCCTCTTCTTCGTCCCGGTAACAGGTTTAGTTCATTCTTTTGTTCCTGTTATTATGTGAAACACCTTAGTCATATCTTCCGTTGCATAAGGGGCGCCAATAAGTTTAATCCTGTTCTCCTGATCAATCAGTAAAGTCCTGTCGATAATCCACCGGGGTATATCACTATTGTTTCTGAGAAATCTATTCTCCGGGTCAATTACATGATAGTATCGTTCATCAATATGCTCGTAGCCCACAGAGCCGTCAATAAAATGTTTGTAGCTTCTTGCATTGATTACGAACAGGGTGGTGTAATTGTCAGGCTGTGTGATTGATTTCATTTTTCTGTGCCATTCCACAAATTTCGGGTAGCAGGGAGCACAACCCTCCTGCAGGAATACAACCGAAATGAATTCGTACTGCCTACGGAAATCAGAAAATGACAGACTACCTTTACCGTAAGAAATAGAATCAAAGAATTCAAAGGCAATTTGATTATTTAGGGTTTTACTAATTTCTTTTGCCATATGGGGTTGATCATTACAGCATGGAAATAGTAGGGTATATAGAAAAAGCAAAATCGTGATGCAAGTATTTCTCATAACATGTAAGAGAACTCCATCTCCTATGTGGGTTATTGCTGGTTAAAAAGTTAACTGTTACTATGTTGATTCCATAAAGCGTTTATAAACATTATTAAGATACATCTCTGTAAGTCCTGGTCGTTCTGTTGTCGTAATAAAAAAGCTATACATCTTCCTAGTTGAATCCGTGATAAAGTAGTATGGTCTACCAAATTCGTCTATTGACATTCTGAGGACTGAGGGGGGTAACCGGTAGATTGGAATATCAAGACCTTTAGTTTTCAAATACCTTGACGTTGAAAACAGGTCTGATAATTCTTCAGACCGGACCAAAACACATACATTCCCTGTTATTTCATTATTATTAAGGAGAAAAGATGAGAGTATTGAGAGTTCAGAATCAATACAAGGGGAACAATTCAAAACTGAAAATGTAAAGGCCAAGGCCTTATCAGAGAATACCTTATTTGCAGTTGTAAAATCTCCATCTTTCTTCTGGAGAGTGATTTCGGATGGAAAAACCATTCCTTCACCTTCTCTTTCTAGCACAGTTCTATTGTAGAAAGAAACATATTCCTCCAATGCTTCATGCAGTGTTCTGTTCTTTCTTGAGATTGATACGGATTTAAGGGACAAATAAACAATCCCGACTACAAACATTGACAGAAACAAGTATTCCGCTTTTCTATTCAAAATGGACTATTTAAGGGTTACTATAATCATAATTGTGCTTTCGTTGAACACGGGATCGGATAATTGTTTTATTAGTTTGCCGGCTGATGTTTCATCATTAATATTCTGGTTTTCCTTTTCCAGGTATGGTCTTAGAGTTGCCCCATGGGCAAAACCTACAAGCATATTTGATGATAAGGTTCCCAATGGCCAGAAATGCATAAGATTATCAAGATCATTTTGAAAAGCTTTTCTGACCTTATTAGTCGAATCTTCAATATAATGCAGATTATAACTCTTCAGTGAGTCTCTGAATACCACAATTCTGGCCAGTCCACCCTTATTAAAAACTTCAAAGAAATAATAATCATCATTCATAAGGAGACTTTGAACCCATTTGAATCTCTTCCGTTCACCAAAGGGTGTTAATCTATATTTCTCGGGAGTTAAGTAGCTTTGGGGTATTCTATCTTTCCCCAGGTCAATTGGGTACGCGATTATTTCGTCGAAATTCTCAGAAAGACTATAAATTGTGTCATAGGTATTCTCCCAGTAACAGTAGCTCTTATTTACTATTGCAGGAGCCTGCTTGCCAAGGAGTCCCTTGCTTCCATCCCCTGGGAATGCTTTTTCTTCAGGACGATATAACAACTCTCTTTCTCTATTTCCAGAGAAGTCTGTAATAACGATAGTATTATAATTGGAGAATGCACGTAACCCGCATAGTGCAGTAAATACCAGCCTGTCGCCAAATAATCTCATAGAAAACGGATCAAAATCGAGGTCAATATTTCTAATATGCTCTCCTCCAAGGTCATAAATGAAAACCTTTCTGAGCCCGGCTGATAGTATCAACACCTCTTTGGTTTCGGAATTAACCGTGAAGTCAGAAATTTCAATAAACTCCCCCGGTCCTCGTCCAAGGGCTCCATATTGTCTCACGAATCTGCCTGCGAGGTCAAAGGAAATTAGTTTTTCTCCGTCAGTTATAAAAATGGTGTTGCCATAGATCTTATAGAAATTATTAAAGGGGTTGCTGCTTTCCTTGAAATAAGCTTCAGGTGAATTCTCAAGAATAACATAATCAATTCCTGAAGCAATAGAGCTTAATGGTAAAATCTCATAACTCTCCAGAGATGTAGATAAATCAATAGTCTCTCCAAGTTGGATACTGGTATAAGCATTTCTCTTACAACAGCAACAGATCAGTATTAGAGATATCAATAAACCAAAGTTGCAAAATCGAAAGTTACCCATTTTCATGAGGAGTTTTATTCCGGGTCTGACATTTTACATGTTATATGTAGACACCCGTCTAACGGATCTGGTACTTCAACACAAGGCTTTTGGATGCCGCATTGTACTCCATTTACAGAGCATTTAGTCTCCATGTAGTGCCGTATATAGTACTGACTGTACCAGATAGCGTCAACGCAAGCTTCAACACCTCCTCCTTCTCCTTCATCATATGCCTTGGCCATGGCAGTTATTAGTTCATAAGACAGCTCAGTGGTATTACTGCTTTGAGTGATTGACAAATTAAGAGTGGTTGCCCCGATTAAGAGTACTGAAGTGATGAAAACAATTGTCTTTTTCATTTTTTGATTAGTGATAAATCAAAGGTAGACTAAATCAAAAGATGATACAAGAATACACACGGAACCAAGGGTTGCCATTATAAATATTCGAGGCTTGGATATCTTTAGCGGGAATAAAATCGGATTATCGATTAAATTATTCTATAATCGTATGGTGGTGCTTGGTCTGCTACTCCGTATTCAAGAATTCTAATGATTGACTCTTGGAACTTTCTTGCTGAAATTGGTACGAATAAACCAGCTACATTTACTAATCTTTCACTACTACATAAAAAACGAACATGCATAAGGTTAATAATATAGCTCTTGTGGCATCTTAAAAACACTTCACAATAGTCTTTGGTAATTATCTTATAAACAGAGCCGATGTTTCTCGCCACAATAATTACTTTGTGTCCATCATCGGAGAAGATTCTTGTGATTTGTCCTTCAGCCTTGGCGACGATAATGTCTTTAAAACAGATCATCTGATACCTGTTACGAAATCGTGTAATTATACTTTGTTGCCTAATATCGCATTCTTTGGATGGGGAGCGATTATTTTGACAAGTAAGCAATCTATCAGAGCTTTCTTTATGTAAATTCATATATTCTCTATCTTTAAAATTGAACATGTTACAATTATTATTTATATCAATAAAGGATTAATATGAAATAATTCTTTGAAATAGGATCTGAAACATGTTCGCATGTTTTGATTCACTTGTGAAGATAATTTTATTCATCAATGTCGTTTTAAAGAAACCATTATCAAAACAGGACTTTCGAGATTCTTAGGGTCCTCCGCAAGCCATTGAATTAAAGCCTGTGAATTGTCATAACCCTGATCGCCCTCACTTACCTTGCTTAGTAGTGTTTGTAATTGATACCCGTATAACAATCGAAAGAGGGTATGATCATTTATAGTACCATGAGGCCAGAAAGGAATCGTATGATCGAGGTCGTTTAGAATAGCATTCTGTTTTTGGGAGTAGTTGTCAAGGAATTCCGGGGTATAGCCTTTTTTTTGAGTTTTTTCGTAAACAACTCTGAACCGGCTTTCTTTATTCATTCCTTCGAAAAACATAAACATTTCAAGGTCAAGATAGTAGCTCCACCTGATATACTTTTGCAAGGTTTCTAATCCAATATTCTCAAGTACTGACGGTTTGTATTGATCAAGTGGAAACATGTCTTTCCCAAAGCTAATGGCAGTTCTGTTCAGAATATCGAAATCAGCAGATATTTCATACAACGTGTCATAACCTGTTTCAAAGTAATACAACTTACCGTTCATCGAATAGAGCTTTGCATCACCTACCAGACCCGGCGGTTCCCCTTTCATTGACACCCTTTCTGATGATCTGTCGATCATCCTTTTATGTACAACTCCGGCCATATCTGTAATTGTCAGGGCATAGTAGTCAGAGTGATTTCTCCAACCTCTTAACGTATAGAAAACAAGTTTATCATTAAAACAAAACACACCGTAAGGGTTGAAAGGAGTTTTGAAACCATGAAGGTAGCCCCCATTAATATCATAAATCAATAGCTTGTTTAAGCCGGTGGATTGAACAAACAGTGTGTCATTGCTTTCTGAGAGTGCGATGTCTGAAATGCCAAAGTGTTCGCCGGGGCCTCTTCCTCTTGAGCCAATCTGATACAAGAAGACGCCATCTCTTTTAAAGGCAAAGAGTCTGTTTCTGTCGGAAATAATGATTAGGCTGTCAGTGAATTTTATCTGCTTTTCAAGTTGGTAGAGAGCTTTGAATGAGCTGTTCTCGTTGGTTTCCAGAATAATGTACTCAATTTCCCATGCAATTGAACTCAGTTTAAGAGTGTCCTTTAATTCCAGGGCCGAGCTTAAGTCTAACTCTGACACCCCAACTGATTGTGGTGTCGACAAACAGCCGACTACTAAAACCACTAAGAATATGATTTTGCTAATTTGGATGATTTTCATTTCACAATTGTATTAAAGGAAATAAAAGTGGGGGGATTCTGCCAGATAGCCCCCCACTCATAATAGCAATTCAGGATTGCGGCCCCCAAGGTCTGTGACAATAGACTGCTTGGCAATCTCCTCCTGGATTATTCCAAACCTTTTTACAGATTTCCTCTTGTCCGCAAGTCTCTGAGTAGTCTTCATTCCAGCAAAGAGTCTCTGATAAGCCATAATTGACATATCCAGCAGGGTAGAACCAGATTCTGACG
Organism: uncultured Rikenellaceae bacterium; assembly: GCA_964446435.1. Classification (GTDB taxonomy): domain Bacteria; phylum Bacteroidota; class Bacteroidia; order Bacteroidales; family VadinHA17; genus SLNP01. Next base: position 22,400 of record CAYUOS010000015.1, read on the forward strand.
CATGCATCTACACCAATTTCGAAGCCTCCTTCCCCCTCATCAAACGCCTTTACCATAACTGAGATAAGGTCGAGTGTGGTGTCGGTGTTGGTGGGTCTGTGGGTGAGACCGATATTGAACACTGTAAGCCCTGCAAAAAGGAAGAGCACAATGGGTATGATTAGTTTTCTTTTCATTTTTTTTGTTTTTTGTATTATTTATTGAATTGATTTATTGTTAAGTGTGTTAGTTCAGAGAAGACAGCGATGTGGCTGTAGGGTTGGTTTCTCAGTACAGTTGTACCTTATGAGGCTGTTAAGGCTTATTTATACCTGCCATAACAGTTTTTTCATGGGTTATTCTGTATTATCTTTGCCTCGTACCTCCTTTCTACTGTTACAGTAGGGGAGTCTGAAGAGGAAGCACCGGCTCGCAAGGCTTATCGGCTTCCTCTTCTTCATCCCGGTTTTTAATGATTTCTCTGTTTTTATTCATCATTATCAGGATTTTCGTTGATTCTTTTTACTTCATCAAGCATCTGACGGGTGGCGGTCGATTCTATACGGATATCCATTGAAAGAATATCATCAGCAACCTCCGATGCCCGGTCCTTCTGTCCGGTTTCGGAAAAGAGCATGAAGAGCTGATACCTGGGATAAAGCATACCCGGTATCATGTTTTGTGCATTCATGTATGCCACCTCTGCCTTTCTGACGTTGCCCTGCGCCCTGTGATTATCACCCAGTGTGAGGCTGATTATCTGACTGCTGAAATATTTACCGGCATTGTCGAGTACCTCATTGCTTCTCCGGTAGTCGCCGGCCTGGCTTAGTGCCTTACCATACATTTGCAGGAATAATCCATCATCATTCAAAGAGGCCAGCGCTTTTTCATATTTTAATACAGAAGCATCATATGCCTTCATGGAATATAGCCTGTGAGCCTCGCGCCACTCCTTCAGAGCTGTATAATAATCCTTCCGCTGTGAATAGAATATGAATGGAAGCAGAAGTATAAATAAGGCAAGAGGCACAACAATAATCCTTTTTACCGGGGTTCTCAGAATGAAAACCTGTTGTGAAAAGGCTGCCAGCAGGGCCGTGGCAGCCACTATCTGCAAAACGAACGGAGCAAGGCTGAAGGGATAGGAGAAGATGCTAAAGGTGACAGTCGCAACCAGCGCCCCTTTTAATCCTGTTATGGTTGCTCCGTTTAGTTGTTCACCGAATCCTTTCTCACTATATGAGGAAGGAGGTGGATTACCAGAGCGTGTCAGTCGCGGGTGTAAAAGGTAATAGATGCAGAGAATGCTGATAGCTAATGCAATAAGTCCTTTTTCGAGCCACAGTTCGAGGAGTTCGTTGAAAACATAGTTGGGAGACCCGGCACGATCGATTTCTGACTGAGTACCCCTGCCTGATGAGAACCAGTCTGCCTGGGCCTGCATATAGTGGCGGGCGAAAGAGCCTGCTCCATGACCTGTAAGAGGTTTTTCGCCTATAAGAGTGGTAGTTACCTTCCATACAAGCAACCGCCCGTCAACAGACTCCTTCTTAAGTGAGTAAAGTGCAAAGGCAGAAGAAAGAATAAGTATAAGCATCCCGGAAGCAATCAGGATTATGGCGCCAGTTCCAATATTCCTTACCCTTGTAAGTATGGATTTTCTCCAGCCGGTCAGTAGCTCATGGTCCATTAGAACGAATATGGATGCAACTGCTCCGGCGATCCACGAGGCGCGCGATGCGGCGGGTGGCAGAACCAGAACGATTGTGGCTATTGTTACTACCGACAGAGTGAGAATAATATGACGGATATACCATTCAGGAGATAATGCAATCCGGACATCTTTCTTAAATAGTTGTACAATTCTGAACTCAGCATTAACCTCAGACCTGTTGCCATAAAGTTCAATAACATATGAGAGAGAGAGAGGCAGGGCAGCGACAGTCCAGCCAGAAAAGGGGCCCGGATTATGAAAGGGCCCGGTAATGCTGAACAGATTGTGTTTCGATGGGATCATTCCGTAGAGTTGCAGTAATCCCATAACAGCAATAATCAGAGTAACTCCAATCCATACGGCAGGGATAATTGTCAGGGATACCGGGTTTGTGGCAATGATTCTGAAGGCCAGCCAGATAACTGTCCAAAGGATATACCTGTAAACCAGGGTGGGACTGAAGCTTTCGATACCGTTATGGATGAAGATCTCTGTCAGGGTGCACCATACAATGAAGCTTACTATGAGTATATCTGCAGTGGTGATCCTGAATGAGTTTTTCAAAATAAGACCCATAGCGGTAATGATTGCAACAGGGATTGCGGCCTTTTCCACAACCATCAATTTAGCTGTAATGAGTCCATCGAACAGAAGGTTTGATACAGCCAGCGGACTCAGGAACAGGAATCCAGTGGCTATTATCATCGGTATTATATATAATATCTCCTTCTTCATCCCCTCAGAATACTATCGTATTGTTGTCAATGGAAAAAGGTTTCGAGAATCCGCCCCAGTAGAAGAGGGCATTCCCGGGCAGCCTGTTAAAGGATATTTCATATAGTACCGGTCTGTCAGGGAGTATATCCCCGTCATTATACCACACCTTTACGCTGTCAGCCCCATAGTAGAAAGACCTGTAGCTGTCGGAACGAACCGGCTCCCAGTTCCCGTTAGCCAGGTACTGTAATGTGAACCATGAATCGGTGCCGCTTCTGTTAAGTTTTATCCAGTGCTGATCGGGTGTTTTCTCGATAACCACAGACTGTGGGTTCCCGAAATCGGGGACAAGCATATTGATTCTGCCCAAAGAGTCGAACCTGAAAGGAAGTGTATGAGGGACCATGTCATTTCCATTGAAGCTACACAACCTGTAAATGGTTTCCGGTGTAACTGAGGGTAATATTACCTTCCCTTCTTTGCCGGCAGTGGTAAAGGCAACCGGTCTCCAGTCACCGAAGTTGAATACGCATAAATAGACATATTCACCCTCAAGGTATCTTTCGAGCTGAAACTCAAGCATCTTAACAGGTGCGTATAAATGCGTAATGTCGTAGTAATAAGGATTAATAAACTGAGAGTGTAGCCCTTTGGCTGCTGCCAGTTCCTCAGGAGGAGTGGAAAGGGCGAAAGTGAGCCTCCAGGTACGGGTCCTGTTCAGGTGCCTGTCAATGACTCCCCTGAACTTGCCGTGCAGGCCAAAGAAGTATTCGGTTCCATCTTTATCGGCGACAGAGTTGTAGAGGTGTTGAGAGCTCCGGTGACGCCATGCCAGTACCTTGTCGCATCTGGCAGGCACGCCCAGCGACCTCAGTGCCAGTTGAAAATAGAGGGCCAGATTCTCGCAGGCAGCAACTTTCACCTGTTCAAGTTCATAGGGGTCAAGGTAACCCTGATAGAAAAGAGGTATTTCTTCAGAATAGACTATTTTTTTCTCGAGATGGCGTTTTACAATGTTAACCAGGTCAATAAGTTCATACTTTTCGGTCAAAGAGTCAGGCAGCCAGCTGAACATCGCCATAAAGTGTTTTCTGTATGATGTGAGGGGTTCGGTCTGACTTCTGTAAGGCAGGACATCCTTGCAGAAATCGTCGAATGAGAGATGCTGTGCCCACGGATAGTTCCATGCAGTGAAAGCATCGTCGATGTTTTCAATAATGTAATCGGCTTTAATAACCTGAATGTCATAAACAGGCGCCTCTCTCTTGTACCTGTACCCGGTGGAATCCATCACACTGATCAGCCTCCTGAAGTCCCCGGGAAGGAACCTGTCGTAGTCGAAAACAACGCTGTTCCCGTTCCGGTCGGTCAGGTACTGGTTCGTACCATGGTGATATACCATATTATTAATAAGGAACCTGGCGGCTTCAAGTTTGAGTGTGTCTTTTTGGTTCCGGGAATAGTGTCTGAGAATTTTTGCAAGTTCACTTCTGTTACTGCCGGCAAGTGATGGTATTTCTTTGTGAAATTGACGCGAGCTTAACCAGTAAAGGTTGATTGCCAGAATGATAGTTATTACCATTACTATTACAATGGTGACCCAGGCCTTTTGTTTTGACTTTATAGTCATTAGACAGTAATTATATACATATAGCCAGATAATACAGCCAATATATAACCTGCATTTCTTCCACACTATTCCGGATTCCCGGATCTTCTATTCATAACTGATTGTTTTCTTCACCTTCGGACCGGAGTTTATCGTCTTTCCGGCAGCATCCTAAAACCAACTATCAGTCACATATTGCAGATCAGATAATTACAAAAATAAAAAAAAAAAAACGGAAATTGCAAAGAAAATCATGAAATATCTGGAAATAATTTTCAAAACATAGAATTGCATGTGTATGATAAAAGACTTTCCATTATCTCGACTTTCCAGAATATATTTACTAAATGGACATCCTTAATTGTGGATTAGGTATTGTTATGAAGAAGGTTGTAGTTGCAGTATTGATGGTGAGTATTCTGGTTAATCTGGTAGCTGGCATATATTGGCTTTCACTTTCTCTGCTTATTGCTCTTGCGGTATTAATACTTCTTTCATTAAGGTGGGGTGATTCTGCTGTTTTGAAGAGATGATTCCTTTCAGGTTAAAGGGGTGGGGCTCTGTTGAAAAGAATGATGTCGTGGTGTTTAATAAACCCGGCATGGCAGTCATGATTCGAGGTTTTTCGGTCCGGTGCCTGATTATGGGATAGTCGGGAAGGCAACTTTTATTATTTTTTCACAAGGGGAGGGGCTTGATTCCGGGAGGAGGTTCTTTCGAGGCTTTAACCGGTGACTAGATCAGTCCGTTGTCGGCGAAGCTGTAGTAAGCTGAGCCGGCTATGATTATATGGTCGAGGAGTTGGACGTCTAGCAGGCTTCCTGCTTCGCGGATCTTCTGGGTGATCTGTATGTCTGATTCACTGGGATTGTTATTGCCCGATGGGTGGTTATGACAGACAATCAGTCCTGATGCAAGGTTCTCAACAGCCTTTTTCATTATTATGCGCACGTCGGTTACTGTGCCACTGATTCCTCCCTGGCTGATCTTCATGCGGTTTATGGGTTTGTTTGACCTGTTCAGGAAGAGTATCCAAAACTCCTCATGGGAGAGGTCGCTCAACAGGGGATGGAAGATGTTGAAGACGTCGACTGAGGATTTTATCTGTCCGTTTTCGGGTGCCTCGGCCAGCTTGCGGCGGCGGCCGAGTTCGAGGGCTGCGGCTATGGTAACAGCCTTGGCTTCGCCGATGCCATGTAATGCTTTGAGCTCGTTGATGCCCAGACGCCCCAGTGAGTTGAGGTTATTGCCGGCAAGCGCCAGTAGCTCACGTCCGAGGTCGACGGCCGATTTGCTCTTTGCTCCGGAAGAGATCAGTATTCCCAGCAGTTCAGCGTCGCTAAGGGCTGCGGGTCCCTTTTCGATGAGTTTCTCCCTCGGTCGGTCGGAGGGGGCCCACTCGGTTATTTTGATTCCCATGAAGCGAGGTATTATTCCGAATCTAATTTAAGAAATTCTCTGTTACTTTCTTGTCTTGATACAAGAAAGTAACCAAAGAACCAAGGAGCGAAGCAACGAGCTCACGACCGAAGGGAGTAACATCAAGGCTGGCAGATTTTTTTGGGATACTTCATCTCGTCAGGTGCACCGCGTTACAAATATCCCGACATTTCTTCGAAACGTCGGGATCAAACAGTAACACTAGCTATATTATATACTGGAGTACGTGACAATGCACCTGACTATGCTTACGGATTATTTTCCAAAAAAATCTGAGGCCGGCAAGAGGAAAACGTAACTCCCAAAAAAAAGCTTAGGCCGGGATTACAGAAGCCGGGACCACCTGCCAGTATTCATAATCATGAAAATTTGCAGCCCGGGTTAAAGGAGATTGAATATAACAGAATTAATCGTATATTTGTACAAATATAAAGTGCAAGTTTAAAAATGTACAGCAATGATCAGGCGTGAAATCGAGACTGAGGTTATAAACATCTCAAAGCAATATCCGGTTACAATCATCACTGGTCCCCGCCAATCGGGGAAGACCACTCTTGCCAGGGCTTGTTTCCCGGACAAGAAATACGTTAACCTTGAGGACCCGGCTCAGAGAAGGGTAGCCTCATATGATTTGAATGGTTTTATCGAAAATCTTAAGGAGGGTGCTGTAATAGATGAGATCCAGCGAGTTCCGGAATTGATTTCAAGTATTCAGGTTGAAGTTGACAGGAAGAGGGTGAATAGACGATTCATATTAACCGGAAGTAATCAATTTTCACTTATCGAATCGGTTACGCAGTCTCTTGCAGGAAGGGCAGCATTCCTTAAGCTTCTGCCTTTCACATTAAAGGAGGCATCAGAGTACAATCTTTCATTATCGGCAGATGAGCAGATACTGACCGGCTTCTATCCCGCGATCTATGAGAACAGTCTTGAACCGTACAAGGCTTATCTCAACTATTATGAGACGTATATCGAGAGAGATTTACGACAATTAATAAACATAAAAGATATGAATAAGTTTCAATTGTTTATGCGTTTATGTGCCGGCCGTACCGGTCAGATTTTTAATGCAAGTAATCTGGCAAATGAAACAGGAGTGTCTCTTCCTACTATTCAGAACTGGGTGTCAATTCTTGAAACATCTTTTGTGGTTTTTTTCCTTCAACCATGGCACAGCAACATTGGAAAGCGACTGATCAAATCACCCAAGCTTTATTTTACTGATGTTGGTTTGGCCAGCTATCTGCTTGGCAACGAGAATGCAAAACATATTTCAACCCATCCAGTCAGGGGCCATTTATTTGAGAATATGATCGTTTCAGAGCTCCTTAAGCATCGTTATAATGCAGGTCTGGATAATAATCTCTTTTTTTACCGCGATAATCATCAGAATGAAGTAGATATAATTGCCCGCAGGGGTAGTAAATTGAATGTTTATGAAATAAAGGCCTCACAAACTTTTCATAGTGATTTCATGAAGGGTATAGATTACATAGGGCGATTACTCCCTGAAATTGTGGGGGATAAAATGGTTATATATGGAGGCGGGGATGAGTTTTCAGTTGGAAGCGTAAGGGTGATTGGTTTTAGAGATTTACCATACTTACTAAGCAGTTCTGCCTATTAGTATCGCTATCTTATACCCTGCAGACCTTTTCCCAGCAATCTGCCGCTCCATCTGTGGCTTCAGTGAAGGTTGGTAACCTGTAACAAAAAAAAGACCGTCTCATTTCTGAAACGGTCTTGCTTATATTTTGAGGTCGTTATTATTCGAGACCCTGTACGTGCTTTGTCAATGATGACTTAAGGTTTGCGGCCTTGTTGGGATGAATCACATTCTTCTTTGCAAGCTTGTCAAGCATCGATGCTACCTTGGGAAGCATTTCCCCTGCCTCACTTTTGGCGGTGGTATTGCGAAGCTTTTTCACGGCATTGCGCATGGTTTTTGCGTGATACCTGTTCTCAAGTTTCCTGGCTTCGGTTTGCCTGATCCTCTTTTCTGCTGACTTGTGGTTTGCCATTTCTGCTATTTACTTTTTATATATTCCGAAAAAAATAACTCAGTGTCGCTGAGTTACTCTTCTCGTATGGTACTCCGTAGGGGAATCGAACCCCTGTTACCAGGATGAAAACCTGGCGTCCTAACCCCTAGACGAACGGAGCGTCAAAGAACTTTTTAAATGCGGATGCAAAGGAATCACTTTTTTTTGAAACTGCAAAATATTTTTTCAAAAAACGAAGCATCCCCTGCAGTATCGCAAAAGTCCTCTATGTCTTAGAAAACGTAACGTATCGAAAGACCACCGTTGATGCCGTTCCAGCCTGTGTGGCCTATAATGTTGAAACTTGGCAGCAGGTCGAGCGAGAGGTTCAACGGGATCTCATCAAAGGTGTATTCCAGTCCGACCACAAAATCTGCTCCGATAACGACACCAACGTTTACATTGGTGTAATAAGGACTTTTGTCCCAGAAGCCTGCGTGTGCCCCGAAACCAAAAAACCAGTTCAGTCCGGGATATTTGCCTGTCCAGTGCACATTCTCATAGAGACCGGTGATTACAAAACCACCCCAACTGCTGGCGAGGATTCCTTCGAATGCATTTTTCTGGCTAACGAAATGCTTGACGGTAAGTCCATAGGGCAATCCGGCTCTTAGTCCCAGTGCTGTTTTATAGTCCTGTCCGCTTGCTGCAACTGCCATTCCGAGGGCAAGAATCGTGATGAATAGTGCTTTTTTCATGGATATTAAGTTTATCAGTTCGTTATTATAATGTCTTCAATTTTGTGTACCCCGTACCCCGTACCCCGTACCTCTCAGCCGGGTTGCAAACATAGCAAAATATTCTTTTCCTTTTTACAGGCATTAATCAACAACTTTCAATTAACGAAGAAGTAGCAGGCTTATTGCCATTACCGCCATGCCGGCGATCAGTCCGTATATTGAAAGGTGGTGTTCTCCGTATTTCTCAGCCCCGGGCAGGAGCTCGTCAAGCGATATGAATACCATGATGCCTGCAACTCCTGCGAATAAAATTCCGAAGGTTGTTTCATTCATGAATGGTACCAGCACGAGGTATCCGACCACAGCACCTATCGGTTCTGCCAGGCCGCTCAGGAAGGAAAGCATAAATGCCTTTCTCTTGCTTCCTGTAGCGTAATAGACAGGAACAGAGATCGCAATTCCCTCGGGTATATTGTGAATGGCTACCGCTATGGCAATGGCAACTCCAATCTGCGGATCTTTCAGTGCTGCAACAAAGGTTGCCAGTCCTTCGGGGAAGTTATGTATTCCAATAGCCAATGCTGTAAAGAGTCCCATGCGCATCAGACGGTGTTTGTACTTTCCGTTCTGTGCTTCCTCTATCTTTTTGACTTCATGCGGGTTCTCCTCTGAAGGGATAAACCTGTCTATAATAGCAATCAGGGCAATGCCCCCGAAGAAGGCGAGTACCGTAACCAGCCATCCCTTATCCTCGCCGAGGGCTTCGGCGAGTGATACCTGTGCCTTGAAGAATATCTCGACAAAGGAGACATATATCATTACGCCGGCAGAGAAGCCAAGGCTTACCGACAGGAACCTGGTGTTGGTCCTCTTTGCAAAGAAAGCCAGTGTGCTTCCAATGCCGGTTGCGAGGCCGGCGAAGAGGGTTAGCAGGAAGGCGAACAGGTAGTTGTTGAACTCCATCTATATCTCTTTAAAGATTTGCGGCAAATTGTTTTAGGTTGGCACCGTCAAAGTCGCCTGAGCTCATCAGCAGAAGTGCTGTATTTGAATTGACGGCATTGGTAACGGCGCTGAAAAGCTCGTCAGAGTTATCGGTGACAAACAGGTTGTTGTGGCGGAATGCTGCGGCCACATCTTGTCTGGACAAATCGGGCAGTCTTTTCATCTTCAGGGCATGCGGATTGTAATAGACGAATGCCTGAGAGGCACTGTCCATTGTTCCTGAATATTGACCTATAAAATCTGAGTTCAGGCTGCTGAACGTGTGAAGCTCAAGAACAGCTATTATCTTCCTTTTGCTGTAAGCTCCGGCAACGGCGTCTATGGTTGCCTTTACCTTCGATGGGGCGTGGGCGAAATCCTGAAAAACAACCAGATGGTCTTCATCGCGCAGTTTTTGTAGACGGCGGGCTGTTCCTGGAAATGTCGGAATGGCATTGTAGAACTGGTCGTCGGTTATTCCGGCTGCCAGGCAGGCTTCGTGTGCGGCGCTTAGGTTCTGAAAGTTGTGATCGCCAAAGAAGGGTACCGGCACCACGCGGTTAATGGTTACGGCGAAGATGCCAGCCCTGTTCTGCACGTACGCGTGTACCTTGTAGGGTTTCTTTACTATGCCGGTACGAGCTGCTTCAACAACCCGCACTACCTGCTCATCGCCTTCGAAGTAGGCCAGGGTTCCTCCATCGGTAATCTTCTCCGTGAATATCCTGAACTGGTCAACGTAGCCTTCGAATGTAGGGAAGACATTCATATGATCCCATGCGATGCCGTTGATTATTGCAATGTCGGGGTGGTAAAGGTGGAACTTGGGGCGGCGGTCAATGGCCGAAGAGAGGTATTCATCTCCCTCGAAGACGGCGATTTCGGAGTCGCTGCTTAGCGATACCATGGTGTCGTATCCTTCGATGGCCGAGCCGACCATGTAGTCGAACTTGATTCCGTTATATTTCAGCACGTGCATTATCATGGCCGTGGTGGTGGTTTTGCCGTGGCTTCCACCGACGACTATGCGCTTTTTGTCGATGGTCTGTTCATAGAGGAACTCGGGAAATGAGTTAATGGTTATTCCCAGCTGCTGAGCCTTCATCAGCTCGGGATTATCGGCTTTGGCGTGCATGCCGAGAATAATGCGTCCTGTGCCGGGAGTAATGTTTTCGGGGAACCAGCCCATTTTCGATGGCAGCAGTCCGTGGGCGGCGAGTCGCGATGCGGCGGGTTCGTATATCTCATCATCAGAGCCTGTCACTTCGAAGCCCTTGTTTTTCAGGGCTATTGCCAGGTTGTGCATCACGGCTCCTCCTATCGCTATGAAGTGTACTCGTTCCATTGTGGTTTCGGTTCCGGACAAATTTTTATAGTTTTGACGGTTAAACTTATTATCGGGTTGCCTTGTTTAGAGGTTGAGGGGCTCAAAAATACGAAGATAATTATGAAGATTTATCCGATTCATATCACGAATTTCAGAATTGATGGCGGGGCGATGTTTGGTGTGGTGCCGAAAGCGCTGTGGAGCCGGGTGGTGAGGGCTGATGATAACAATCTGTGCAACTGGGCAATACGGTCGCTGCTCATCGATACCGGCAGCAGGGTGATACTTGTTGATAATGGTTACGGCGACAAGCAGGATGAGAAGTACTTCAGGCATGTTTATCTCAATGGTGGCGATGGCCTTGCCGGCGGATTGGCGAAAGCGGGCTACAAACCTGAGGATGTTACCGATATGCTGCTGACGCATCTGCACTCTGACCATTGCGGGGGAGGGGTGAGGCGCGGCGCGGGTGGTGCCGGGTTTGAGCTTGTGTTTCCGAATGCCGATTATATCGTGAGCCGGCGGCAGTGGGAGTGGGCTATCAATCCGAACCTGCGCGAGGCCGATTCGTACCTGAGTGAGAACCTCCTTCCCATGCAGGAGAGCGGCAGGCTGAGGCTTATCGATGGGCCGATGCAACTGTGCGACAGCGTTGAGCTTCGTATCGCAGACGGACACACTCCCGGACAGATAATTCCGGTTGTTGATCTGGGCGCCCGCAAGCTGGTGTTCGCTGCCGACCTGATACCGACCACGGCTCATATACCGCTTCTCTGGAACATGAGTTACGACCTCGACCAGCTGAAGACGATAAGCGAAAAGAGTGCCCTGCTCGAGGAGGCTGTTGATAATAATTATGTGCTGATGTTCCAGCACGACCTTGAGACGGAATGCTGTACGGTGGCGCGTACAGAGAAGGGAATCAGGGTGGATGTCAGATTTCAGATTTCCGATATCTGATTTCTGATTTCCGACAACTGATCTTTTCCGGACTTCTCCCTTTGGTCGCGAGCTCTTCGCTATGCGCCTCGGTTCTGTGAGCTCACCACGACCAATTACGGGTTGGGTTGAGATTTGCTCCGGCACCGGATACCGGATACCGTTTACCGTTTACCACATTTTACCTCATTTTAGTCACTCCTTTTTCTAAACTCTTTCCTATCTTTAATCCGTTAACCAATAAT
>CAYUOS010000016.1:0-33998 GCA_964446435.1 uncultured Rikenellaceae bacterium
CTGCTGCCATTTGCGATTCCGTCAATTATTCTGTCTTTGTCAGGTTCGTTGCTTCTTTTATTTACCAGGAAGAGAAGCCGTGATTCAAAAATTCAACGCAAGGAAGCCTATCTGACAGTGGGTTTGTCGTGGTTTCTCGTGTGCATCGCCGGGAGTTTGCCCTATCTGATTTCAAATAGTATCCCTTCAGTAGCAGATGCACTGTTTGAATCTGTATCAGGTTTCACTACAACTGGTGCATCGATCCTTACAGATATAGAGGTACTGCCAAAATCAATCCTCTTCTGGCGAAGTCTAACACATTGGATAGGCGGATTTGGAATCATCGTACTGGTGATTGTCGCATCTAATTCGATCCAGATGGGAGGCTACCATCTCTTTGCTATTGAATCATCGCTACAGATGAAGTTTAAACCAAAGCTTAAGTCTGTTGGGGTTCGATTGCTTTTTATATACCTTCTGCTTACAGTCAGTGAGATATTGCTTCTTGCTTTGGGGGGAATGTCTCTATTCGATAGTATTTGTCATTCATTCGGAACGGTCTCAACTGGCGGTTTTTCCCCACGGAACTCCAGTATTGGAGGCTATTCTCCCTATATTCAGTACGTGATTATGTTGTTTATGCTGCTTTCAGGGACAAATTTTGTCGTTCATTACTATCTTCTTAAAAGGGATTTTGGTAAAATCCGTCAGAATGAAGAATTGAGGTTCTACATTGGCATGGTATTATCAGTGGGTCTCATAGTATCATCGGTCCTGTTTCTGAGAACAGAACTAAGTCCTGAAGAATCAATCAGAGAAGGATTCTTTCAGGTTGTTTCAATTATAACTTGTACTGGCTACGCTACAGCCGATTATATGAAATGGCCTGGGTTGTTATGGATACTAATAGTCTTGTACATGTTTCTCGGTGGAAGTTCCGGATCAACCTCCGGAGGAATAAAAATGGCCAGATATGTTGTTTTAATCAAAAATCTGAAAGTTACGTTTAAGAGAGACCTCCATCCCCATGCTGTAATCCCTGTACGCATGAATGGCAAGGTGTTATCTGATGAAGCCAACAGAACTGTTCTGACTTTCATTGTCTTCTATTTTCTGTTTTTCGTAGTAGCAAGCTTGTTGCTGGTTATTCTGGGTATTGATATCGAGACTGCAAGCAGTTCTGTTGCCACCTGTATGGCTAATATCGGACCCGGAATTGGAGCCATAGGTCCGGCAGGCAACTTCGCTCACCTCCCTGAATTGGTAAAACTATTGCTCTCTGTAATAATGATCATTGGACGACTGGAGATTTACGCAATTCTGGTATTATTTACCCCATTCTTCTGGACTGAATAGGAGATTATACATTCAGGAACATATTAGTTAGATTTGCATACCTGAAACAATTGTATGTGGTTAAAAAAAAAGATTCTGACAAACCGATCTGAGTCTGGTTATAAACAATACCTTCTGGCTATACTTTTAATTGCAGCCACAGCCACTGTTTGCACCCCTCTGTCAGATACCCAGAACTATCATGTGGTGTCATTTATTCTACTCTTTGTGGTATCTTTGCTATCCACTTTTCTGGGAGTCGGTCCGGTTCTGGTCGCTGCAACCCTTAGTGCTGTTGCCTGGAATTTCTTTTTCATCCCTCCAAATCTCACATTTAATATCGGAAAAACCGAGGATGTACTGATTTTTGGACTGTTCTTCATTATTGCACTTGTAAATGGTGTACTTACAACCAGAGTCCGGAAACAGGAGAAAGTGGCAAGGGAAAGAGAGAAAAGGACAGACTCACTTTTTCAGCTTACCAGGGAATTATCAAAGGCAAGTGGGTTGAATGAGGTTGTTAATGTTTCAATCGCTGAAATAAGGATTCACTTTTCGCTCGATTCGATTATTTTGCTAAAGGATGACAGCAATAGATTGAAACCATTTGCCGATACACGGAAAGAAATCCGACTCGCCCCAGAGGAATATGATCTGGCAGAGTGGGTCTTGAAAAATCTGAGAAAGGCGGGTGCATTTACAGACAAGTACTGTCATGAGGAAAAGACTTTCTTTCCTCTTGCAGGTACAAAGATAAATACCGGTGTTGTCGCAGTAAAGTTAGAAAGTCAATTCCACGAAGACCAACTTTCATACTGGGATTCATTTCTCACCCAGATATCAAATGCCCTCGAAAGAGAATTCCTGGCAGAATTGGCTCAAAAAGTCAGATTTCTGGATGAGTCAGACAGGTTGTACAAGACCCTGTTTAATTCTATTTCACATGAGTTTAGAATCCCTGTTGCCACAATAATTGGTGCATCAGAGACTGCCCTAATTACATGCGAACAGGGATCTATACAGGCTGCCTTATGTAATGAGATATTCACAGCTTCACTACGCCTTAACAGATTAATTGAAAACCTTCTGAATATATCCCGCCTTGAAAGCGGACACATTTCGTTGAGACTTGACTGGTGCGACGTAAATGACCTCTTCAATAAAGTAGCCCAAGATCTTAAAGATGAATTAAAGCCCTTCTACATGAAAGTAGAAGTTCAGGAGGATATGCCAATGGTCAGGGTCGATTTTGGTCTTTTAGAGCAGGTCCTGTACAATCTTCTGCTTAACTCAACCCAGTATGCGCCTGGTGCATCTGAGATAAATCTTGAAGCCAGACACTTTAATAATGAACTTACTATTGCGATAACTGATCAGGGGCCTGGCGTTCCACACGATGAGATCGACAATGTTTTTAAAAAATTCTTCAGACTTGATGGAACCAGACCTGGGGGATTAGGATTAGGACTGTCAATTGTCAAAGGATTTGTTGAAGCACACAATGGGAAAATTGATCTTGAAAACTCAGCGCATGGTGGAGCCAGGTTCATTATAAGAATTCCCAGTTACAAACCGGATATTGGAGGCTTAAAACCCTAATTAGCATGACAGAAAATGAAACCATACTGATCGTTGATGATGAGCTTCAGATACGCAGGCTACTTGAAATAACTCTATCCGCAAATGGATACAAAAGCCTTCAAGCCTCTAATGGTAAAGAGGGTCTGATTAGTGCGGCTACTAACCATCCAGATCTGGTGATTCTCGATCTGGGACTCCCTGATATTGATGGTCAGAAAATCCTTACCAGGTTGAGGGAATGGTTTCAAAAACCCATTATAGTACTATCTGTTCGGGATTCAGAGGAGGAAATAATAAAAGCACTGGATAATGGGGCCAATGATTACCTTACGAAACCTTTCAGGACAGGTGAGTTGCTTGCAAGGATCCGTGCCGCATTGAGATCAGGGGATGGTAAAATGGATATTGCTGTTTTGGAATTTGATCTCTTGCAAATTGATATGATTAACCATGTGGTGCGAAAAAACGATGAAATCATAAAACTCACCGGCACAGAGTATTCCTTGCTTAGCCTCTTGGCAAAGAATAGTGGCAGAGTACTTACTCATCAATATATCCTTAAGGAAATATGGGGTTACAGTTACCAGGAACAAACTCAATATCTAAGGGTATTTGTAGCACAGTTAAGAAAGAAGATTGAAGACAACCCTACGAAACCAAAGTTGCTGATTACCGAATCTGGGATCGGATACCGTTTCGGAGAATAGAAATTATAAACCCCTTTTCACTTGCCGATACAGAAATTCCTGAAGATATTTCCAAGTATCTCATCAGTGCTGATCTCGCCGGTTATCTCGCCCAGATAATGGATTGCCTGCCTTACATCAATGGCAACCAGGTCGGTAGGAATGCTCTCCTCAAGTCCTGCAATAACCCTCTTCATAGCTTCCTCAACCTTAATGAGAGATTCATAGTGACGGGCATTGGTAACAACCACCATATTGTCGATCTCCTGCATTCCGGTCAATGCTGACAATGCAGCCCTGAGTTCCTCATATTCTGTCTCTGAAAGTGCTGACATGAAGATTACAGGAGTGCCTGATATTGCACCGGCCTCTTGTCTGATTTGCTCGATGACCGGGGCTTCAGCAAGGTCTGTCTTGTTTACAACGACTATAAGGCTTTTATCGTGACTGATTCTGCTCTCCCTGAATGATAGAATCTCGGCTTTGATCTGTTCAGGCAACAAAGTTGCTTCTGTGACAAGTATCACAATCGAGGCAGTCATTATCTTTTCAATGGTTCTGCCAATACCAAGGTTCTCTATTGTGTCGTCGGTTTCCCTGATTCCTGCAGTGTCAATGAACCGGTAAAGAACACCATCTATTGTGAATGTATCCTCAATTGCATCGCGCGTTGTGCCGGGTATGTCTGATACGATAGCCCTGTCTTCTTTCAGCAGCCCGTTAAGAAGGGTAGACTTACCGACGTTTGTGCGGCCGGCTATGGCAACCGGTACACCGCGCTTCACGGCATTGCCAAGCGAAAATGACGATGACAGTTTCGATGAGAAATCACTGACCCTTGTCGCTATGTCGCGCAGTTGGGTTTTGTCGGCAAACTCAACATCCTCCTCACCAAAATCGAGTTCAAGCTCAAGAAGGCTTGCAAGGTTCAGCAATTCCCCTCTCATAGATGATACCTCCCTCGAGAAACCTCCCTTAAGCTGGCTCATAGCCAAACGATGCGCAGTCTCTGATTCGGATGCGATCAGGTCGGCAACAGCCTCAGCCTGTGACAAGTCGAGTTTGCCGTTAAGGAAGGCTCTCTGCGTAAACTCTCCGGCACGGGCGGTAGAAGCCCCATTGTCGATCAATAGTCTGATTATCTGATTCTGGATAAAGAATGAACCATGACAGGCAATCTCCACCATATCCTCACCGGTATATGACTGCGGAGCCCTGAATATGCTGATCATTACCTCATCAATAACATCACCCCCGGGGTTGGCAATGTCACCATATACAAGCGTATACCCTCTCTCATTGATTATTCTGCCGCGCCTGCGTGCGATGAAGATGCGGTCGCAGATATCAATGCTCCGTGAACCTGAAACCCTTATAATCGTTATTGCACTTCCGGGCTGGTGAACAGGAGCACAGATTGTGGCTGATTCTGAGATCATACTATATCGGTTTTCAGACCAGCAAAATTAGAAAGATTATTTTAACGGCTGGCAGTAGTAACTGAAACCTTGTCGCAGACCGATGTACAGGGAGAGGTCCGGTCCTTTTTCAGAGAATAAACGGCCTACCTGTCAAGGTTCTGTACGTCAAACAAAGAGTCTGCTGGTTTAACCGAAGTTGATACCTTTTCCATCTTCATCGAGGAGCTTCTGCCCGTCTGGTGATTGACAGCCTGCATATTGGTAATCATATACCTGCCATTTCCGCCTGTTGGTTCAGTATCCAATACCTCTATTGTCTTGAAATGCGCTCCGTTCCGGTCAAAGAACTCCATCTTCTGAAGATGCAGGTTCTCTCTGGAGAAGTAGCTTACACGCCTGGCGTAACCATACTGACTTACCAGAGAGGCGTCAGCAGGGATGCTCTCGATAATGATCAGCCCGTTGCTGCCTGACGAGGGCATGTGCCTGTTGGTGAAATCCGATGATGGGGGAGAGCTGATATCTGCATTCGTAAACTCCGAACCCATGAAGCTCTTGCCTTTTTCCGATGACACGATGCGCCTTACCCTCTTCAGTGCAGGCAGATAGATCCACATGTCATCCTGGCTTTCAGGATAATCATGTAAAAGAATGGCAGTGCCCTGCACCTCGGCAGGTGAGACAAACCGTATCAGCCTCTTCTCAGTGCCGTCGGGATACTTTTTTGAGATCATGGTATTTGTGCGGACACGTGTTGCACCATTCCTGTCGGTTATCGTGAGGGTAATGGTAGCCTCCATAGCGTCAGCCATAGTGAGTTCACGCGACCTTTCAAGTATCGATGATGCATCCTCAGTCTGCGCTGTGGCAACACCTGCCATTGCAAACCATAAACCTGAAATAATCAATATATTCTTCATAGTTGGCATTTATAAAATTGCATTTTGTTATCAATAATACCGGGTCACGTCACGGTTTTCCGCACTTTGACGATCCGTCTTTGTCTTAATCTAATACCCTTCGCCCCGTACCCTTTGCCCTGCGCCCTGAGCTCTGCGCCCTTCGCCCTTCGCCCCGTACCCTTCGCCCTGAGCTCTGCGCCCTTCGCCCTTCGCAAGTATCATTATGGCCGGAACCATCAAAAGCGCCGCCAGCAGGCAGACACCAATCGATATTATTATAAGATACCCGAAGAACCTGATAGAGGTGAAACCTGACAGTACCAATACCGAGAAACCCAGCATCACGCTTAGGGCATTGAATACAATACCCCTGCCGGTGGTTGCAATCGCCTTTGCAGCAGCGGCAGCAGGTGACATGCCACCTTTTACCTCGCTGTCATGCCTCCACATATAGTGTATTGTGTAGTCGATGCCTATCCCTATCACAACCGATGAGAGCAAAGCTGTTGCCGGGTCAAGTGCGATGCCTGTCCATCCCATTACACCCAGCAGAATGGCAATCGATGAGAGAAGGGGCACCGCCGCTATGAGGCCTTTCTTCAATGACCTGAATATCAATACAAGAAGCATGAATATTACCGTCATAGCAAAAATTATCGAATTGACCTGCCCTTTGACGATTTTTCCGGCGAACTCTTCCATAATATATGCATAGCCACCGGTTACTACTCTCCCGTCAATCTTTTTACCCAGCTCTCCGGCCAGGGCCACCACATTCCTGATGTTCTCTGCCGACGGGTCACTCAGTCTGACCATAAGGTGGGCCTTTGTGTAATTAAGGTCGGCCAGTTGTTCAAAATCGTCAGGATCGCCACTCATGTTGTATATCTCAACCATCTGTGCAAGAGCCTCACGTGAATCGGGAATTGTATTGTAATAGTACTCGGTACTGTCAAACAACGCTCTTGTCATCTCTCTCATCACCCTGGCAATCGACATCACGTTGCCAACGCCTGGTTCATCCTCAACGGAGTTGCACCATTCGTCTATAAGTTTCATATTATAAGGATCGAGAATATCCCCGTCAACCATTACCGAGACATTCTGCGATCCGCCGAAACTGCTGTTAATGGCTTCAGATGCTTTCTTTACGGGATGCCCGGCAGGAAAGAAATTCTCCTGATTCGAATCAACCCTGAGGAAGATGATACCAGAACCAAGGCAGACGGTCACAATGATGCTCACAATTAGTATTGGCAGTGGATTACGCGCAACAAACCTTCCTGTGCGTGCCAGTATGCCTTTTGACCCGTCGGGCATTGCACCGCTTCCATAGGGCATCTTGCTGGCAGGACGAGGCAGATAAGACATCCACGCGGGGATGAACAGGAGTGAGAGCAGCAATGCGTAACCTACACCCAGGGCAGTAAGCACCCCAACCTGTCGCGCCGGAATTACCGAATGGGTAAGAAGTCCAAGCACCCCGGCAATGGTTGTCAGTCCGGTAAAAATTATCGGTTTTCGGAGTGACTGAAGGAGCTTCCCGATAATCTGATGAACCGAGAGCTCCGGTCCGTTGTGGTCTATCTCCTGGTATCTGGCAATAAGATGTATTCCATAGTTGTTGGCTATTGCTATCATCATGACCGGTACCAGCAGGCTAAGGATTGTAAGTTTCCAACCCAGTAGGGGTGCGAGACCCATTGCCAGGCCCATCGATAAGAGAACCACGCCAAAGGGCATTACAACCCCGCGCCACTCCCTGAATGAAAACCACAAAAGAAGAAGCATGACTATCAGAGCCAGGGGCACAATAACAATCCCGTCGCGCTTCACATCCTTCATAATGGTGCGCCTGATATATGGCAGTCCCCCGACAAGTATCTCCTCGCTTCCCTGATGGACCGACAAAAGGCTGTCTATCGATGTCAGGGTCTCATCCTCAGGTTGATTCTCATCGAGATACACAATTATTGCTGCAGTGCTGAAATCATCTGACACAACATTCCCAACGGCCAGCGGATTATCTCTCAGGGCTTTCATAACCTCACGTGCCTCTGCATCGTTGTCAGGTATAAACGGTATAGCAGGTTCTACGATCATAAATCCATCCTCACCCCGTATTCTCACAGAGTTTGTAAGTGAAAGCACATCGGTAACACCCCTGATGTTGAATAACTCATCGGTAACGAGCGAGATTCTCTCGAGTGTACTACGCTCAATCACAGAACCATTCCGAAAAAGAATCATAACGATATCCTGAACCCCAAAATTCTGCTCGATTGTGTCAGTGCTGGCCCTCGAAGCCATGGTGGCGGGCACATAATTCCGCATATCAGGATCGGTCTCTCCCATTGGCACTAACACTGCACCGGCTATTGAAAGCAATACCGAAACGACAATTATTGATACCCTGTATCTGTAAATGAATTGTGTCATAACCCTAAAAATCTACACGTAAGGCAAGAAACAGATTCGACATGGGCTTGTCTATAATATCGAACAATGATCCGCTCCTGCCTTTATATAGGTCAGCACCGCCGATTATCATCAGTCCGTCTGATGGTCTGTATTTTACTGAGGGAACCAGGGCCAGGTCACCGGAGGTGAAATTGTACAGCGCAACAACACCCGGTGTAACCCTTCCGGCTGCCAGGTCGGCCTCAATGCGAATGCCGGCTGAGTGGTAGCTCTTTTCCAGCTGGTACATATAAAGCCTGTTGAAAGCAGCAGTCTGCATGGCTATATAACCTCCGATACCGCCGGGTATCATTGCAATCTGGTCGGGAGTAAGGGGAGGCATCTCCCCGGGCAGTACCGGATCGACAGGTGAGACTTCAAAGTCGGTTATATACTTGCCGGTATATTCAGCTCCTATCATCAGGTCTCCGATAATTATATCACCTCCGAGAGCCCATTTTAGCTCAGGCATGGGAACATATGACAACTCCCTGAATGATAGTTCGGGTTTTGTCCATGAGGCTTCGCCCCTGATTCCAAACCTGCCAACAGATGCCTCAAAGTCAGCACCTATTCTGCTGATCCTGTAGGGAGTAACCGACATCGTAATGTCGATATCAACTGAACCCTCTCCAATTATCAGATCGGCATTGTCGAATCTTATTCCGGGCAGCGGGTCATTGCCGTTGAACCATGAGACAGAGAAGTCAACTGCCCGCAGATAAAAATCAACTTTGACTCCATAACCGGCCATCGATTTACCGCCCAGCAATCCGTTTACCTGGTTAATCGTCACATTTTCAGAGAGGTTCAGTGGAGTTGTTATGAGCACATCAGGTCTGTAGAAGGGAGTCACCGTGCCCTCAACGGAGATGAAGGGGGCCGGTTTTAGAATCATTGATGCTGCGATGTTTCCCAGGTCCATGTCCTCAGCTTCCGGGGAACGAACTATCAGGTTGCGCGGATTGAAAGATGAAACAGGATTGTCGAAGTCTGCCCGTCCCCATTTTATAATACGCTGACCCATAATGAACTCCACCCTGCGACCATAGACCGATACCCATGCCTCCCTCAGCTGCAACTCCGAGACATTCTTCCGGAACTCGCTTCCATACCTGTAACGCACGTCGGCATATGCCCTGAAATTAACACTGTTGCGTATATCAAGCCTGAGCCCCGCGTCGGAATAGACAGAGGAGAACGGATCATTCAGATTGTTCTGATACAACTCACTGTATATACCACTTCGCACAAACCCGTTGATGCTGGTGGTCACACTCTGACCCGTGAGGTCAGTGAAGGTTGCCATAACAATCAGCAATACAAAAACCGATGCTTTCATACCGTTTTTACGACAAAGAAAGAGAGTAGCCGGGTCTCTGTCGACCTGACCGCTGCAACGGCACTCCTCTTTTCAGGGTAGTGGTGCCAGCCGCACGGAATAGACCAGGATTAATGGTGCGAAGGGGGCTCCGGAGTATTCATTTCACGGTATTCGCCAGGTGTCATTCCCTTGATTTCACGGAATATCCTGTTGAACGCAGATTTGGAGTTAAATCCTGAATCATAGGCAATTGCCAGGATAGTGTAGTGTTGGTACCTCTGGTCAGTAAGCCTGATTGCTGCCTCATTTGCACGGAACTCATTGATAAAGGTGTAAAAGTTGCGTCCGTGATACTCATTCAGGCTCTGTGTAATATGATGACGGCTGATTCCGGTCATCTCAGCAAGGTCGAAAATTGTCAGGTTTCTGTCGAGGAACGGTTTCTTCTCAGCCATTACTGAGAGGAGTGTGTTTAGTATCACTTCTGCCTCCTCTGGCTTCAGGCCACTGCGTGAGTACCTTTCATTCCCGGTTCTCCCGTTGCCGTTTTCAGTACCGGTTTCGTCAGAAAGATTATAGGTAAAGAGTTCCGGCTGCCTGACACCGTAGAAACTCAGGGCAAACGAGAAGAGAGCAACAAAGAGGAAGACGACATAATATGGGTCGAAGGGAATATAGTTGCCGATGATGTTAATGCCCCCGAGAATGAATAGCACCAGGTAGACTGAATAGAACGATATTGAGATTATCTTCAGCCAGTTGAGGGTTGCGGCTATAGACCTGTACGAGAGGTTGTTTTGCAGGTCGCGCTGATGCTTCCTTATTACCTCGAAGGTGAGTATGCTGTATACCGAGACTGATAGAAAGAAACTGGTGCCATATACAATTCTGAGCGATATCATGCTGTCGGGCCGGAAGAAACTGGTCGGATTCCTGAAAAGCTGGTAGTCTCTGAGCCACACCGACACGGCGAAGTACACCAGGAAAGGGATGAAATGGAGCAGGTTGAGAAGATTAAATTCATTCTTCCTCCGGGTAGCGTGGCAGGCGTACAGAAAGAGAAGGGGGCCATAGGTGAAGGCTATGAACGGAAAGGAGTAAAACTGCAGCAGCGTGCGGTTGATAAGAGCAAAAACGAGTTCAGTGAATATCAGAAAAAGCCATGCCGCCATCATTTTGTTGGCAGTTGTGAAGGGTCGCTTGGTAGAGATCAGCAGTCCCGCGAAAAATGCCTGTGCGGCACCTATATATAATATCGGTTCTATTTGTACCATCGCCGACGGTGACTTTTTAACTCTTAAAGATAGCTAATTGAAATCATTTTGCCTTATATTTGAACCCGTTCAACCCATGTGAACACAACCTTATCAATAAAACCCGATTTATGAGTGTTCTGGTAAACAAAAACTCCAAAGTCCTGGTACAGGGCTTCACCGGAAGCGAGGGCACCTTCCACGCACAGCAGATGATAGAGTACGGCACCAGGGTGGTTGGCGGCGTAACCCCCGGCAAGGGGGGGCAGGTACACCTGGGCCTTCCGGTTTTCAATACCGTGTCGCAGGCTGTTGAGGGAACCGGGGCCGATATCTCTGTGATATTCGTTCCGCCCGCATATGGTGCCGATGCTATTATGGAGGCAGCTGAGGCAGGAATAAAGGTCATTGTGGCAATAACAGAGGGTATACCAGCATCTGACATGGTAATGGTGAAGGAATACCTGAAGGGCTTCAGCTGCCGCCTGATAGGACCGAACTGTCCGGGTATAATAACCCCCGGAGAAGCCAAGGTGGGAATTATGCCCGGATTCATCCACAGGAAGGGAACCGTAGGTGTTATTTCAAGGTCAGGAACACTTACCTACGAGGCAGTCGATCAGATTACAAGGCTTGGACTGGGACAGTCGACCTGCATAGGTATCGGAGGTGATCCTGTGGTTGGCACCACCACTCTTGATGCGATAAAACTGATGATGGATGATAAAGAAACCGAGGCGATTGTGATGATAGGTGAGATCGGAGGTTCAATGGAGACCGATGCAGCCAGATGGATAAAGGAGAACCCCGGGAAACCGGTCGTCGGGTTCATTGCAGGGCAGACAGCACCCAAAGGACGGCGCATGGGACATGCAGGGGCGATAATAGGAGGGAAGGAGGATACCGCCGCCGCCAAGATGAAGATAATGGAGGAGTGCGGAATACACGTAGTAGTCTCACCTGCCGACATTGGAAAGAGAGTGGCAGAGGTACTTAATCACAGATGAAATACACATAAACAGAAACTATATGAAACTACTTGAGGGAAAGACAGCCCTTATAACAGGGGCTTCAAGGGGAATAGGACGCAGTATTGCCATTAAGCTGGCAGAGGCCGGAGCCAACATTGCACTTACCAACATAAGCGAGGACATGCAGTTCTGCGAGGTCTGCGCCCAGTGTGAGAAGTTCGGGGTTAAGGTAAGGAGGTATGTATCCAATGCTGCTGACTACGAGAGTTCACAGAAGGTGATTGATGATATACTGAAGGATTTTGAGACTATCGACATACTTGTAAACAATGCAGGAATTACCCGCGACACATTGCTTATGAGAATGACAGAACAGCAGTGGGACGAGGTTATTGCAGTTAACCTTAAATCGGTATTTAACCTCACCAAGGCGGTTCTTAGGCCCATGATGAAGCAAAAATCGGGTTCCATTATTAATATGAGCTCGGTGGTAGGGGTATCGGGTAATGCCGGACAGGCTAACTACTCAGCATCAAAGGCCGGTATCATAGGCTTCACCAAGAGCATGGCCAAAGAGTTGGGATCGAGGAACGTACGATGCAACGCAATTGCTCCCGGCTTTATTCTGACCGAAATGACTGACAAACTGCCCGAGGAGGTAAAAAATGAATGGGCCTCAAAGATACCCCTCAGAAGAGGCGGAACCCCCGAAGATGTGGCTGATGTAACACTATTTCTTGCCTCAGACCTTTCATCTTATGTTACAGGACAGGTGATAAATGTTTGCGGAGGGATGCTTACGTAAAGAAATATTATTATATTTGCATTGCAGGGCGTCGATCCTTTAGCACGAGGAAATGCAGCGAGACATATTTATTCCACACACACACTTTTTCTTCACACTAACGGCGCCCTGTTTCTTTTTTTTACCCCCACCAGGCAACATAATAATCTGAAAGGAAGTTTAAGCCACGGGCTGGCTATCGCTCTTTAAAAATATTTATATTTGCAGCTGTTTTTGCCTCCTTAGCTCAGTGGTAGAGCAGCTCATTCGTAATGAGCAGGCCGTGGGTTCGACTCCCATGGGAGGCTCGATGCGGGAGTAGCTCAGTGGTAGAGCATCAGCTTCCCAAGCTGAGGGTCGCGGGTTCGACCCCCGTCTCCCGCTCAAATTGCTTAAGAAATTCAATCATGTAAAGATGGCGCTCCAGCGCCATCTTTTTTCCTGTGACAGTGTTCATCAGATCTTTCAGCAGTAGTAACTTTTCACTGAAATGCCCTATTGTGGTCCCTTTGGGGTCACCACCATACAAAGGCCTGTTCCGGAATCCACCGTAGGTAAATGCCCTAGCAATGCCTATGGCTCCCATGACATCAAGCCTGTCAGCATCCATTACTATTTCGAGCTCTGGCGTCATCTTTCCCCTCTTGTCTCCAATACTGAATGAGATGTTCTCTGCGACATAGATAATTCTGCTGATCCAGTCCTCAGAGATGCCCTCTGATGAAAGGAACCCGCGTACCCTGTCAAATACATCAGAAGTGTTATCAATAAACTTATGATCAGCAACATCGTGGAAGATGGCACATAAGACCACCAGGTCATCTTCTGCCGCTTTTTCATATTCGTTTATCAGACTGGTGTTGCGCCGTACTCTTTTGATATGGCTCAAATCATGCCCCGAATCATGACGGTCGGAAAGAGTGACGATAATCTCCTCACATTTCGTGATAAACCGGTTGCTTAACATTAATCAAGGTTTTAATTGCGTCTGAAACTTACAAAAATTAATTTTGCAGCGTCTTATTTGTGAGACAGTATCAGTCATATTGTTTATAAATTGTATTGGGGGCCTGTATAAGCTTATCCCGACAGGTAGCCAGATTTTAGAAGATGAAAGCAGAAATTATTTCAATTGGAGACGAATTACTGACAGGGCAGACAGTTGATACCAACTCGGCATGGATGGCTGCAGAATTGAATAATCTTGGCGTGGAGGTAGCCGGAATATCGGCCATTCCCGATGACGCTGTAAGAATAACCAGACTACTTGGCAATGCGGTAAAGAGATCAGGACTGGTGCTGATTACAGGTGGCTTGGGTCCGACAAGCGATGATATTACAAAGGAGACATTATGCAGGTTCTTCAGTACAAGGCTAGTACGCGACGATGAGGTGCTGGCAAATATTTCTGATTTACTCGGAAGGAGAGGGGTAAGCCTCAATGAAAACAATATAGCCCAGGCAAATGTACCTGAAAACTGTACTGTACTTATGAACAGAATGGGAACCGCCCCGGGTATGTGGTTTGAAACAGATGATGCTATTGTGGTGTCGATGGCAGGAGTGCCATATGAGATGAGATATATAATGAATGAGCATGTTATACCCATGCTCAGGAAGAGAGGAATAGCTTCTGAAATCATTCACAGGAATATAATGACATATGGTCTGCCCGAAGCACACCTGGCGGAAAGACTCGCGACTTTCGAGTCGGAACTTCCCCCCGATGTAAGGCTGGCATACCTCCCATCATCAGGGATAATCAAACTGAGGCTTACAGCAAGAAATACAGATATAAATGTGGCTCAGAAGGAACTCGAAATTCAGTTTGTGAAACTCAGGAAGGAGATTCCTGATTTGGTCTATGCTGATTATGAAGTGTCACTTGAGGAGTATATTGGAAAGGAGTTGAAGATCAAAGGTATGTCAATATCTACTGCTGAGAGTTGCACAGGCGGAAATATAAGCCGTATGATCACATCAGTATCTGGAAGCTCGGCATACTTCAAGGGTGGTGTTGTTGCCTATTCTAATGCAGTCAAGGTGAATCTGCTCGGAGTCAGGTCGACTACCCTGGCGGGGTATGGGGCAGTAAGTCAGGAATGTGCAGCTGAAATGGCAGAAGGAATAAGAAGGGTTACCGGCAGTGATATCTCAGTTGCCACTACCGGAATTGCTGGTCCGGATGGAGGAACCGAAACCAAGCCTGTGGGTACGGTATGTCTGGCCGTTTCATCAAGGCTGGGGACAGTATGCCGGTCGTACATCTACGGAAACGACCGTTTACTGAACATAAGGCGCTTTTCACTGGCGGCATTGAACATGGTTAGAGAGCAGATTATCAGGCTTTAATGCAACTTATCAAAAAATTGGCACATATATTTGGTTAATTAAATAAAAATCACGTATTTTGCGACTCGATTTTTAGAAAAGCATTTTCGAATTACAGACGTTAAAAAACAGAGAGATGTCAAGGATATGTCAAGTGACCGGAAAAAAGCCAATGGTTGGTAATAACGTTTCTCATTCAAAAAGAAGGACGAAGAGGAAATTTTATCCCAATCTTTTCGTAAAGCGGTTTTACCTGCAGGAGGAGGATCGTTGGGTTACGCTGAAGGTTTCTGCAGCCGGTATGAAGATGATAAACAAGAACGGCCTCCGCTCAGTACTGAAAGAGGCTAAGGAAAAAGGACTTATTGAGATTATTTAAATACCTGACGCAAGATGGCAAAGAAGGCAAAAGGAAACAGGGTGCAGGTTATAATGGAGTGCACCGAGCATAAGGAAAGCGGACAGCCCGGTACTTCAAGATATATAACGACAAAGAACCGGAAGAATACTCCTGACAGGATTGAAAGAAAGAAGTATAATCCTGTATTGAAGAAATATACAGTTCACAGGGAAATCAAATAATTTCTGAATCATGGCAAAGAAGGTAGTAGCAACACTGAAGGACGGCAAGGGAAAATCATTCAGCAAGGTTATAAAGATGGTCAAGTCTGACAAGACCGGTGCCTATATATTTAAGGAAGAGATTGTTCACAACGACCATGTCAACGATTTCTTCGCGAGAAAATAATACTCTCTGACATAGGGAGAGTTGATACTTAAAGCTTTCTTCCGCCAAGGAGAGAGCTTTTTTCACAAAATGGCTTCAATAATTCTCAGCATATGTCTTTACTAGGATTTCTGAGCAGGGAGAAAAAGGAGAGTCTCGACCGGGGACTGGAAAAGACAAAACAGAGTGTTTTTACCAGGCTTTCCAGGGCGGTAGTCGGCAAATCGAAAGTCGATGACGAGGTCCTTGATAACCTCGAGGAGATGCTCGTGGCTTCCGATGTGGGTGTAACAACAACTATCAGAATCATAGAGAGGATTGAGGAGCGGGTTAGTCGTGATAAATATCTTAACGTTACAGAGCTCAACAAAATACTGAGGGAGGAGATTGCCGCACTGCTCGAGGAGAGCAGTGAGAACAAACCTGTGGAATTTACCGATGCTCTTCCGGTCAAACCCTACGTAATTATGGTAGTAGGGGTTAATGGTGTTGGCAAGACAACTACCATCGCAAAGCTTGCACACCAGTTTAAAAAGGCCGGAAAGAGTGTAATGCTTGGGGCTGCTGACACATTCAGGGCTGCTGCGATAGATCAGTTACAGGTTTGGGCTGACCGGACAGGCGTTCCACTGGTTAAGCAGAGTATGGGTTCAGACCCGGCATCGGTGGCTTATGATACGCTGAAATCTGCCGTCGCCGCAAACACCGATGTGGTAATAATTGACACGGCAGGGCGCCTTCATAACAAGATAAACCTCATGAACGAACTCTCTAAGATAAAGAGGGTTATGGAGAAAGTGATTACTGATGCGCCTCACGAGGTATTGCTGATCCTTGACGGATCTACAGGCCAGAATGCGTTTGAACAGGCCAGGCAGTTCACTGCCGCAACAGAGGTAACTGCGCTGGCAATCACTAAACTTGACGGAACAGCTAAGGGGGGCGTTGTTATTGGTATCTCAGACCAGTTCAAGGTTCCTGTAAAATACATTGGAATAGGAGAGAAGCTCGATGACCTTCAAACCTTCAATAAATCTGAGTTTGTAGACTCACTATTCAACTGAAAACCAATTTCATCAAAGGCTCTGACTTCAGCCTGCCTTAATCTTCATTGAAAACTGTCAATCAATTGAAAAGGACAAAGGTCAATATTGTCACACTGGGATGCTCGAAAAACCTGGTCGATTCTGAAAAGATAATGGCAGGAGTTTCAGCCGGGGGCTACCGGGTGGTACATGATGCCCCGGCAGATTCGGCTCCCGTGGCAATTATAAACACCTGTGGATTCATAAGTGATGCCAGGGAGGAGAGTATTGATGTCATTCTGAAGTTCATTGAGGCCAAGAAGGCAGGCCATGTCAGAAAGCTTTACGTCACCGGCTGTCTGGCACAGAGATACAGGGACGATCTGGTGAAGGAGATGCCTGAGGTTGATCAATACTTTGGAGTGAGTCATTTTGATAAAATTATCAGTGAACTTGACGTCAGACCTGATGTCTGCTCGCCTGATGGAAGGGTTGTGACCGGACCGGGGCATTATGCATATCTGAAGGTAAGTGAAGGCTGCAGCCGCAGTTGCTCATTCTGCGCTATACCGATGATCAGGGGAAAGCATATCTCACGAACAGCCGGGGCAATAATCTCCGAAGCTCAGCTTCTGGCTGAGAAGGGAGTCAGGGAGTTGATTCTGATTGCACAGGATCTTACCTTCTACGGTACAGACATGTACGGTGAGCGCCGCATTGACTCACTCGTAAGGCAGCTGTCAGACCTTAAACTTTTCGAATGGATAAGGCTCCATTATCTCTATCCTGCTGACTTTCCTGATACCCTGATTCCGGTAATCAGGGATACCCCTGAGGTATGCAGGTATATCGACATTCCTGTTCAGCATATAAACGACAGGCTACTGAAAATGATGAACAGGAAACATAATCGTAATCAGACTGTCACGCTCCTGAACAGATTAAGGGAGGAGATACCGGGGGCCGCCATCCGCACTACCCTTATTGTAGGGCACCCCGGCGAAGGAGAAAAGGAGTTCAGGGAGCTATCGGATTTCGTAAAAGACTTTCGTTTTGACAGGCTGGGCGTCTTTGCCTATTCACATGAAGAGAACACTCCGGGAGCAAGGAAATACGCTGATGAAATACCCGACAGGATCAAGGCTGACAGGGTTGCAGAGATCATGGATATACAGCAGGAGATATCCACTGCACTCAATAGCGGGATGACCGGCAAGGTTTACCCGGTGATGATCGACAGAAGGGAAGGGGAGTGGCTTACCGGCAGAACCGAATTTGATAGTCCGGAGATCGACCAGGAGGTTCTTGTACCCTACAGCCGGGAAATAAAAACCGGAACCATTTACAACGTTAAGATAACTGGTTCCGGTGAGTTTGATCTTTTCGGCGAGATTGTCAGCCAGATGTAGTATCCGTCTCCTGCGGCGGTGAAGAACCCTTCCTGACTTTAATCGTAATCTGGTCCTTCTTCTGGTTGTAACCAACATTTATTGTATCGCCTTCTGTACCAGGAGCCCTGATGAGAACCTCGGCCATAGGATCCTCAAGGTACTTCTGGATAGCCCTCTTCAGCGGACGGGCGCCGTACTGTGCATCAAATCCCTTGTTGGCAATATAATCCCTTGCCGGTGAGCTGATCTTGAGATGGTAACCCAGGGTTGAAACTCTGTCATAAAGACCTTTAAGTTCAATATCGATAATTCTGTTGATCTCTTCCCTTCCCAGTGAGTTAAACATCACAACATCATCTATCCTGTTAAGGAACTCAGGGGCAAACGTCTTGTGAAGGGCTTTCTGGATTACTCCCCTTGCGTGATCGTCGCGGGCAACCTTCTTGGCAGCAGTCTCGAAACCGATACCCTGGCCGAAGTCTGATAGTTGTCTTGTCCCTATGTTGGAAGTCATAATTACTATGGTATTCTTGAAATCGATCCTGCGGCCAAGGCTGTCTGTCAGCTGACCTTCATCAAGAACCTGCAGCAGTATATGGAAGACATCGGGATGTGCCTTCTCAATCTCGTCGAGGAGCACTACTGAGTAGGGCCTGCGTCTTACCTTCTCGGTAAGCTGACCTCCCTCTTCATATCCAATGTACCCGGGAGGAGCCCCTACCAGTCGCGAAACCGAGAACTTCTCCATATACTCGCTCATATCAATGCGAATCAGGTTTTCAGCCGAATCAAACAGGAACTTTGCCAGAATCTTGGCAAGCTGTGTTTTTCCCACACCTGTTGGTCCCAGGAAAATGAATGTTCCGATAGGTTTGTTAGGATCCTTGAGGCCGGCCCTGTTCCGCTGTATCGCCTTCACAATCTTGGCAATCGCATCGTCCTGTCCTATAACCGACCTTCTTAGTTCATCGGCCATCTGCAGCAATCTGAAGCCTTCAGTCTGGGCGATTCGCTGAACCGGAACACCTGTCATCATCGCGACCACTTCCGCAACCTTCTCCTCGTCAACTATCTCACGATTGAGAGCCAGTTCCTTTTCCCACTTCTTCTTCTCCTGCTCCATGAGATCAAGCAAGTCTCTCTCACGGTCACGATAGCTTGCAGCCTTCTCGAAATTCTGGCTCTTGACAGCCGTCATCTTCTCCTTCTTAATCTCCTCAAGCTGAGCCTCAAGTTCGAGAATCTTTTCCGGAACAACAATGTTGGAAATATGTACCCTTGAACCTGACTCATCAAGCGCATCAATAGCCTTGTCGGGCAGGTGCCTGTCGCTTATATACCTGTTGGTAAGCTTCACACAGGCTTCTATTGCATCGTCTGTGTAGGTGACATTGTGATGATCCTCATACCTCTCCTTGATATTTTTAAGAATGGTAATGGTTTCATCTATCGTTGTCGGATCGACCATTATCTTCTGAAAACGCCTTTCGAGTGCGCCATCCTTCTCAATATGCTGCCTGTACTCATCAAGGGTTGTAGCTCCTATACACTGT
This sequence comes from uncultured Rikenellaceae bacterium, assembly GCA_964446435.1. GTDB lineage: Bacteria > Bacteroidota > Bacteroidia > Bacteroidales > VadinHA17 > SLNP01. The sequence continues at coordinate 19,727 of CAYUOS010000016.1, forward strand.
ATCTCACCCCTTGCCAGGGCAGGCTTAAGCATATTTGCAGCATCGAGCGATCCGGTAGCGCCTCCGGCGCCAACAATTGTGTGAATCTCATCGATGAAGAGTATTATGTTATCATTCTTTGCCAGCTCATTTAGTATCGCCTTCATCCGCTCCTCAAACTGGCCACGGTACTTCGTTCCGGCCACGATTGATGCCAGGTCAAGTGTTACAACCCTCTTGTTGAACAATACCCTCGATACATTCTTCTTGATAATACGCAACGCAAGACCCTCGGCAATGGCCGATTTACCTACTCCCGGTTCCCCTATAAGCACAGGATTATTCTTCTTTCTCCTTGAAAGTATCTGTGCCAGGCGCTCAATCTCCTTTTCCCTTCCGACAATAGGGTCGAGCCTTCCCTCTTCTGCAGCCTTGGTAAGGTCGATCCCGAAATTGTCAAGAACAGGTGTTTCGGATGTAGGTTTTGCCCCGGCAGATTGTCCCTGGCTTCGGCCCTGACCTCCACCGTATCCCGGCATATCCTCATCATCCTCCCTTGGGAAATCGGCTTTTGCTGAGGGTGAGTCATTTTCAACTGTCCTCCGAACACTCAGATAGTCAATGTCGAGCTCCGTCAGAATCCTGGTAACCAGTGAACCTTCGTCCTTGAGAATTGCCAGCAACAGATGCTCTGACTCGATTGTACTGCTCTTCATGGCCTTGGCCTCAAGATAGACCAGTTTCAGAACCCTCTCAGTACTCTTGAGAAGCGGAATAAGATCGCGGTCGATGAGAGGTATAGGTTTGTCAACCCGTATGCTCTTTTCAATTGTGCCCTTAAGAGACAGAAGATCAGCTCCCTGGTTAATAAGTATATCAATTGCAGTGCCTTCGCCATCGCGAAGAATGCCCAGAAAGAGATGCTCAGGACTGATGTGGCTGTTGCCAAGTCTTATCGCCTCCTCTTTGCTATAGGCAAGTATATCTTTTACCCTTTGTGAAAATTGTGCGTCCATCTGAATAATAAGTTTACGGAATCAGTCAAAATGTCATGAATGGCACTATTTCTGCTGATTCCCATGGTTTCAAAGTTACGTTTTTTATGGATTTGTAATAATGCAATATTCATGCCCAGTTTTAAACAGAGATTGTTAACAATTAGTTGTTAAAAACAGTTCGCTGAAAGGCAAAAATCAGTATCTTCGTAAGTTCTGTAAATTTATGAAAAAAATTAGTCTAAGTAATTAAATATAAGTCTTTTATGACTGAGAAAGAGAAGATCATCAAGGTAAATATTGAAGAGGAAATGAAGTCGGCCTATATCGACTATTCAATGTCGGTGATAGTAGCAAGGGCTTTACCTGATGTAAGGGATGGACTTAAGCCGGTTCACAGGAGGGTTTTATTTGGAATGTCGGAGCTGGGGGTATTGTCAAACAGGGCATACAAGAAATCAGCGAGGATAGTGGGGGAGGTTCTTGGCAAGTATCACCCCCATGGTGATTCTTCTGTTTATGAGGCCATGGTAAGGATGGCCCAGGAATGGTCGCTGAGATACCCACTTGTTGACGGCCAGGGTAACTTCGGATCTGTCGATGGCGACAGTCCGGCGGCTATGCGATATACTGAAGCAAGGCTAAGGCGCATTGCCGAGGAGATGCTGTCTGATATTGAGAAGGATACAGTAGATTTTCAGAACAATTTTGATGATTCACTGCAGGAACCTGTCGTACTGCCAACCAGGATACCAAGCCTTCTTGTCAACGGAGCATCGGGAATCGCTGTCGGAATGGCAACAAATATGCCGCCACATAATCTTGGCGAGATTATAGACGCCACAATTGCATTTGTTGACAATAGGGAAATCAGCATTCCCGAACTCATGAAATACGTAAAGGGACCCGACTTTCCTACCGGTGGAATAATATACGGTGAACAGGGTATAAAGGACGCTTTCGAGACAGGCAGGGGCAGAATAGTGGTGCGTTCCAAAACCGAGATCGAGTACACCGCATCAGGCCGTGAATGTATAATCGTGAATGAGATACCCTACCTGGTCAACAAGGCAGAAATGATTAAGAAGATTGCTGATCTTATTAATGAAAAGAAGCTGGAAGGCATATCATATATCAATGATGAGTCTGACCGTACAGGTATGAGGGTTGTAATAATACTCAAGAAAGATGCAACAGCCAATGTTGTACTTAACAACCTCTATAAGCACTCGCAGCTGCAGACATCATTCAACGTCAATAATATAGCCCTGGTGAAGGGCAGGCCAAGGACTCTTAACCTGAAAGATCTGATTGACAGCTTTGTCAAACACAGGCATGATATTGTACTGCGCCGTACCAGATTTGAGCTTGCTGAGGCTGAAAAGAGGGCCCATATACTTGAAGGTCTGATTATTGCCAGCGACAATATCGATGAAGTAATCGCTATCATCAGATCATCGCAGACTCCTGATATTGCCAGGGAAAGACTTATGGAGAGGTTTTCACTCTCGGATGTACAATCGAGGGCAATTGTAGAGATGAGACTGCGTCAGCTTACCGGTCTCGAGCAAAACAAGCTCAGAGCCGAGTATGAGGAGATAATGAAACTTATTGAACACCTGAAGAGCGTACTCGAGAGCTATGACCTTCAGATGCAGATAATTAAGGATGAGCTGACCGAAATCAAAAACAAATTCGGAGACGAGCGAAGGACCAAGATAGTTCCTGATGCAGGCGAGTTCAATCCTGAGGACTTCTATGCAGATGAGGAGATGGTAATAACGATTTCGCATATGGGATACATAAAGCGAACGCCACTTACCGAATTCAGAAGGCAAAACAGGGGAGGAACAGGATCGAGAGGCAGCAATACCCGTGAGGAAGATTTTATAGAGTACCTTTATATAGCCACAATGCATAACACGATGCTCTTCTTTACCCAGAGCGGGAAGTGCTTCTGGCTAAAGGTCTACGAAATTCCTGAAGGAACGCGGACATCAAAGGGCAGGGCCATTCAGAATGTCATTAACCTGGAGCAGGGAGATTCCGTCAGGGCATTTATAAATGTCAGAACACTGCAGGAAGAGGAGTATATCAACAACAACTACATCGTACTCTGTACCAGGAAGGGTATTATCAAGAAGACCTCCCTTGAGGCTTACTCAAGACCGAGGGCAAATGGTGTATATGCCATCACAGTCAGGGAGGGAGATGAACTGCTTGAAGCCAGGTTAACCAACGGAAACCATCAGATAATGCTTGCAAACAGGTCAGGCAGGGCTATCAGGTTCCCGGAGAAGGCTGTGAGGCCAATGGGAAGGACAGCTTCAGGGGTGAGAGGTGTCTCGCTTGCAAGTCCCGATGATATGGTCATCGGAATGATAACCGTGGGAGAGAGCAATGAGGACGTACTGGTAATCTCAGAGAATGGTTACGGAAAGAGGTCTTCCATTGAGGACTACAGGATAACCAACAGGGGAGGGAAGGGTGTTAAGACCATAAATATCACCGGGAAGACAGGAAGACTTATTGCACTTAAGGCTGTAACAGACACCTACGATCTGATGATCGTAACAGAGAATGGAACAATGCTCAGGATACCTGTTTCTGGCCTGAGGGTCATGGGAAGGGCTACCCAGGGGGTTAGGGTTATAAACCTGAGAGACAACGATTCAATTGCCTCTGTGGCATATGTGGAGATGGAGAGCGAAGGCGATGAGACAAACGACATCATCGGCGAGAATCCTGATGTTGCGGAAAATGGCAGGGAATTTGATAACTAATTCAATAAATATTAATTTTGGGAAAAATTTAACCGTAAAAGAATTGAATATGAAAAAGTTTGTGCTGCTGTTATCAGCAATTGTTATTACAATAGGAGTAGAGGCGCAAAGGGGAAAGGTTAACAGTGCCCTTAACTTCATTGAACAGGGAGCTCTTGACAAGGCAAAGGAGAATCTTGATGAAGCCCTTAAGCATCCAAAATCGAAGGACTGGCCAAAGACTCATTATGTTTTGGGAAGATTGGCAATGGCATCATTTGAGTCTGAGAATGCAAGATTCAGGGGTTTCTTCAAGAATCCGCTCGTCGAGGCTTTCAATGCTTACGAAAAGGCAATTCAGCTTGATCCCAAAGACGGCACAAAGAGACTGCTGCAGATAAACAACACCTATGCAGTTCTTGCAAACATGTTCATCACACAGGCAGTTCAGAGATTTCAGAATGAGGATTACAAGGGTGCAATGCAGGCATTCGATTACAACATAAAGGTATCAGAGACCGATGTATATATAGGTCTGGTAGACACAGGTATCATCTACAACGCAGGACTGGCAGCCTACAACGGCCGGCTCTTCGATGATGCCATCAGGTATTTCGAGATCTGTACTGAGTCTGGGTATGAGGGAACCGCACCATATACACTCATTTACTACTCCTATATAGGAAAAGAGGACCCAGAGACTGCACTGAAAGTTATTAACCGTGCCTTCTCGAAATATCCTGGCGATCAGGATGTTCTCCTTGTTCTCATCCAGCATTACCTCGATTTTGACCAGACGGAAGAAGGTCTTGCTTCTGTCGCTCTCGCAATAGAGAAGGATCCCGAGAATCCTTCACTACATCTTGCTGAAGGCGTTTTCCATATGAAAATGGAGAACTACGCCAAGGCTATTGTCTCACTCGAAAAGTCAGCAGAACTGAATTCCGATGATTTCGCTGTACAACTCAACCTCGGCATATGCTACTACAACCTGGCATTCGAGAAATACCTCGAGTCAAATGAGATTATGGATGTTAAGAAGTATAACGAAGCTGTTGAGGAGGTTAACCGCATGTTCAGGAAAGCTGTACCACCATTTGAGGCTGCACACAAGCTCAATCCCGAAGACATCGACACAATGAAAAACCTGAGAGAGCTCTATTACAGACTCCAGATGGATGACAAGTACAATGAAATAAATAAAAAGCTTGAGGGAAAACTATAATCCCTGACAATCTTACAACTGGTGGGCTCTCAACATTGAGGGCCCTTCTTGTTTTGATCTATTGATATGGCAGGGGATATGAAGACAAGCCAGCAAAATGATTCAGGGAGCATATCCGGATCATGCCAAATAATTCAATTTAACATAATATTAATTATAGGAATTACGTCATGAAATTTATTTAAGCCCCGCTGATTGATATACAGGCAGTTATTACGACTTTAGTAAGATAGTCAACTCAATCCTCTACCGATGATATTTAATTGAATCTTTGAATAGCAGCAACCTTATAATATATTTACAAAACAATTTCAATCAAGGCATCTGTGAATAATCGACAAACAGCAATAAAAATCTTTCTCAATGCCGTTGATCAGGTTAACCCTGCACATCTGATCCACCAGAATGTCTCTGTTGCCGGAAAAACTCTAAAGGCCGGTAACACAAAAATAGATATCTCCCCGATCAGGCATATATATGTGATCGGTTTCGGTAAGGCCAGCGCTGCTATGGCCCGTTCAATCGAGAAATTACTGGGCCCGAGAATATCAGGGGGCCACATTATAACCAAATATGGCCACTCGGCGCCGCTCCAGCGCATTGGAGTAACTGAAGCCTCACATCCGATTCCCGATGCTGCCGGTGTCGCAGGGACTGCAAAAGTATGCGCAATTGCTGATTCCGCAGGTAAGCACGACCTGGTAATATGCCTGATCTCCGGTGGTGGCTCCGCCCTGCTGACCGATATTCCTGACGGATGCTCGTTGACTGATCTTATAACGCTGAATGACTGTTTATTAAAGGCTGGCATCAATATCAAGGAGTTAAATACAATCAGAAAGCATCTATCTTCCGTAAAAGGTGGCTGGCTGGCCGGAAGAGCATTCCCGGCAACGATTGTAAGCCTGATACTTTCAGATGTTACCGGTGACCCACTTGATGTCATTGCATCAGGACCAACGGTACCTGATCCCACAACATACAGGGATGCGCTGTCGATACTGGCAAGGAACGATATTGTTTCCAGGGTTCCCTCCTGCCTTATCGATATCCTTGAGGATGGAATTAAGGGAAAACATCCGGAAACACCAAAGCCAGGTGATCAGGTCTTCTGCTCTGTCTCGAACATAATCATCGGCAATAATAGGATAGCTCTCGACGGTGCTGCAAGTACAGCCACATCAATGGGTTATGATGCCAGAGTAATAACTGATCAGCTAACCGGGGATGTTACTGAAGTCTCTTCAGCGATATTTAAAACCATAATGGAAGTCAATAAAAGTTCGCCGGGACGAAGAACATGCCTGTTGTATGGTGGAGAGACCACTGTGAAGGTCACAGCAGAAAACGGTATGGGGGGCAGAAATCAGCATCTGGCTCTTCTATTATCAATCTTATTGAAAGATACTGCAGGAATAACTCTCCTTGCTGCAGGTACCGACGGCACAGACGGAATGACAGATGCGGCAGGCGCCGTTGTTGATAATACGACACTGAAGAACGCAGCACAGCTAAATCTCAACATAAACGAATATATCGAACGTTTCGATTCATATAATTTTTTCAGACAGGAAGGCGGCCTGGTTAAGACCGGACCGACACTCACAAACGTAATGGATATAATAATTGTACTTATTGATACATGAGGGAAAGATTCTGAACATAAATAAACCGCCTGAACGAAAGCCGGTTTTTACATCACGCTTAAAAAGCTGGTTTATAAATAACATAAAAGCAGAATGCCATGAAGATAGTAGTACTTGACGGATATACCCTTAATCCGGGTGACCTTAGCTGGGATGGCTTTAAGGAGTATGGAGACATAGCTATCTATGACAGAACTCCGGAGACTATGATAATTGAAAGGGCCGGCATGGCAGAGATAGTACTGACCAACAAGACCCCTCTCAGCAGCGAAACAATCAAGCTCCTCCCCTCTCTGAAGTATATCGGCGTGTTAGCAACAGGATACAACATAGTTGACATTGAAGCTGCTAATAATCAGGGTATTGTGGTGACAAATATACCTGCCTACGGCACAGCATCGGTAACTCAGATGACTTTTGCCCTGCTTCTTGAGCTGTGCCATCATGTACAAAGACACAGCGATGCCGTAATGGATGGAAGCTGGAGTGCTTCATCCGACTGGTGCTTCTGGGATCATCCGCTTATTGAACTTCAGGATAAAACGATCGGCATTATCGGATTTGGGAATATCGGCCAAAGGACAGCGGACATTGCAGCTGCGTTTGGCATGAGAATTATCGCCCATGACAGAAATGAAATCGACCAGTCGCACAGGAAGAATTTCAGATGGTCGAACCTGCCAGGATTGTTTAAGGAATCAGATGTTATTACGCTTCACTGTCCGTTAACCCCTGAAACCAGGGGGATAATCAATAAGACCAGCCTGTCAATGATGAAGGGCACCGCCTTTCTTATTAATACTGCAAGGGGTCCTCTTGTTATTGAAGAAGATCTTGCCGCGGCCCTGAATAATGGCATTATTGCCGGAGCCGGACTCGATGTACTCTCACTTGAGCCCCCTGAAAGCAGCAATCCTCTCTTCAGTGCCAGAAACTGCCTAATTACTCCACATATATCATGGGCCACCTTAGAAGCAAGAAACAGGCTTATGGATATTGCCGTTGCCAACCTGAAGAGTTATCTCAACGGCAATCCCGCTAATGTTGTCAGGTAAACCGTTGGCAGGGGTTAAAAGGAATTCCGCGACTTATCCAACCCTAATATTCCCCCGTCAATTGTATGGGGCCGTTGACTATGAGACAAGAATGATGATCCACAATTATATCAGGGGCAGACTGCGAAAGTGATCAGTAAAGGTTCTCTATATCCCAAACTGCATTGAACTGAGGTTGCGGTAGATACCTCCCTCTATCTTTACCAGTTCTTCATGTGATCCGGTTTCGACTATGCGGCCCTGATCAAGTACGACAATCATATCTGACCGGCGGACGGTGGCGAGCCTGTGAGCGATCACTATGGAGGTTCTGCCTCTCATCAGCTTCTCAAGTGCATCCTGAACAAGTCTCTCAGACTCAGAGTCAAGCGATGATGTGGCCTCATCGAGAATAAGTATCCTTGGATCCTTCAGCACTGCCCTTGCGATGGCAATCCGCTGCCTCTGGCCTCCGGAAAGCTGTGTGCCCCGTTCCCCGACAACGGTATCGAATCTGTCAGGAAATCTTTCTATAAATTCAAGGGCATTGGCCTTCTCCGCGGCTTCAGCAATCTCAGCCTCAGTTGCTCCCGGCCTGCCATAGCCGATGTTTTCCCTTATGGTTCCGCCAAAAAGGAATATATCCTGCGGTACCAGTGCCAGCTGTCCCCTCAGAGCAGACAGACTGAATGATGTGCTCTTCCTCCCGTCAAATTCGATATATCCTTCAGAAGGCTCATACAAACCCAGCAGCAACGCCGTGATGGTTGACTTACCTGCACCGCTTGGGCCTACAATGGCTACCATCTGGTTTCGTGAAATATCAAGGCTGATGTTGTCAAGAACCTTTTCATCAGGTCTTGACGGATAGCTGAAAGAGAGATTCCTGATACTCAAACTTCCTGCAATAATCTCTTCTTGAGATACTTCTGAGGGATTTCCGATTGCTTCTGGCTCTTCATCAAGCAGTTCAAAAAGCTCCTCGGTAGCACCCAGAAACTTCTGTATCTGGGTAAAGACCCCGGCCAGGCCGCCTATGGTTCCACCGATAAAACCTGAATAGATTACGAATGAGAAGAGTTCGCCGGTGTTTATTATGCCTGCAGCCATCATTGATGCACCCTTCCAGATTACGGCTACAAGTGCACCAAAGATTCCGGTAATCATAAATGCAGAAAATGCCCCTCTGTACTTTCCTCCCTTTATGCCTGTTGCTGCAGCCTCGTCGGTTCTGACACGGTACCTGGCTGCCTCATAAAGCTCATTGGTATAAGCTTTTACGCTTCTTATGCCCTGCAATGTCTCTTCAACAATGGTGTTTGATTCGGCTATCTGCTTCTGCACCTTCCGGGCATAGCTTCTGATGAAGCGGCCAAAGAAAACGGCCAGAAGAATTGCGGCAGGCAGTACCGCAAGCATGAAAAGCGTCAGTTTCCATGATGTTAATACCAGCAGGGTCACTCCTCCGGTGATTACGATTATCTGCCTGATGAACTCGGCAAGGGTGTAGGTAAGGGTGTCCTGCAGAAGGGCAATGTCTGCTGAGATGCGACTGTTGAGCTCCCCTACCCTGTGGCTGTCAAAGTATTTTAGAGGCAACCTGATCAGATGATTGAAGGTCATCTGCCTTAGTGACGCCAGAGTCTTTTCAGTGACGTTTACAAATAGAACAACCCTGAAGTATGAGAAGAATGACTGCACGAGCAGCGTGATGATTATGAGTATGGCAATCAGATTCAGGCTTTCGGCAAGTCGTCCCTCGCTGCCGGCATTGACCAGGTCGCCCAGTAGTTTCGGGAAGACCAGACTGGCCAGGCTCGAACCAATAAGAAAAAGAATACCTGCAATGAACTCAATACGATACGGTTTCATGAAGCGGTAGAGCCGAAACGCATTCCTCAGGCCTTCGAGGGTTATCTTTTTCTTCGGTACATCATGGTATTTTTTCTTCATTGAATTGAGCAGTTAATTGCCTGAATTATAACAACCATCATGTCATTTGGTTGACTGAACCGGTGAAGTTGGTTCAGACCTGTAATTTTATGTCTATAATATAGAAGAACACCGCCATAAAGTGTGAAATACTGCCGGCAAGCACAAACAGATGCCAAACCAGGTGAGAATATCTGAAGCGGGCTGCCCTGAAGAAGTATATTCCGAGAGTGTAGCAGAGACCTCCTATAATTATCCACATCCATCCCATGAATGGAAGTATTCTGACAAGAGGCCCGAGGGCTATCAGAACCAGCCAGCCCATTGATGCATAAAGTATTATATAAAAAGTGCTTACACCTTTGGCGTAACTGACAGGCCTGAGAAGCTTAATGATGATACCGGTAAGCGCAAGCCCCCACTCAATGCCGAAGATCACCCATCCGAATGCGCCGTGAAGGGTAATCAGGGCTATGGGAGTATAGGTTCCTGCTATAAGCATGAATATTGCAATCTGGTCCATTGTGAAGAAGAACTCCTTCGTGCGGCCCGCAGGCAGCCAGTGGGTAAACATAGATGATAGGTAGAGGATTACGAGTGTGGCACCGAAGACCGCTGTCGAAACTATGTGCCAGGTTGTTCCTACCCTGGAAGAATACACCACCATGAGCACCAGTGCTGCTACGCCGAGAAGCGCGCCTGTCAGATGAGAGATAGCATTTGCGAGCTCCTCCCCTTTGGTAAACTTTTCCTCTTCGACAACTCTCTTAACCATTAACAATCTGTTGTTTATATTTTTCTCATTCTGAGGTTTAAGGGCGTTATTTCAAGATACTCGTCCTCTTTAATGTATTCCATAGTCTCCTCAAGCGAGAACCTGATCGGTGGTGCAATCCTTATATTTTCATCTGAACCCGATGCCCTCATGTTTGTGAGCTTCTTGCCTCTTACAATATTGACCTCCAGATCATTATTACGCGTGTTTTCGCCCACTACCATTCCCTTGTAAACCTGGTCGCCGGGTTCAACGAAGAATCTTCCCCTGTCCTGCAACCTGTCTATTGCATACCCTGTCGCCATTCCCCCTTCCATTGACACCAACGATCCGTTCTGCCTCTCCTTAAGATCGCCTGCGTAAGGTAGATAACCCCTGAACCTGTGGTTAATCACCGACTCACCTGAAGTGGCAGTAAGCAGGTTGTTCCTCAATCCTATCAGTCCCCTGGCAGGTATACCGAACTCAAGGTGAAGCAGGTCGCCGCGAGGTTCCATCAGCTCAAGGGTTCCTTTGCGCTGTGTAACATAATCTATAACCTTCCCTGAATGCTCTTCAGGCACATCAATCACCAGCGTCTCATATGGTTCGCAGGTAACACCCTCAATTTCTTTCAGTATTACCTGTGGTTTCCCAACCTGGAACTCATACCCCTCACGGCGCATTGTCTCTATCAGTATGGAGAGATGCAATACTCCCCGGCCATGCACAATGAAACTATCCTCCCTGTCTGTAATTACAACCCGTAAAGCCAGGTTTTTCTCCGTCTCCTTCAACAGTCTGTCCCTGAGGTGCCTTGAGGTTACAAACTTACCCTCCTTGCCGAAGAAGGGTGAGTTGTTAATGGTGAAGAGCATGCTCATGGTGGGCTCATCTATTGATATTCTCGGCAACTGCTCCGGCCTTTCGATGTCTGCAATTGTATCACCAATTTCAAAATCCTCAATACCAACAACTGCACAGATATCACCGCTCCTCACATGGCTGACCCTCTCGCGACCCAGTCCCTTGAAAGTATATAGTTCCTTTATCCTGACCTTCCTTCTTACTCCTGCTTTTTTGCAGAGAGTGCAATCATCGCCCTCCCTGATGTCACCTCTCAGAACCCTTCCTATAGCTATCCGGCCCACATAGTTTGAATAATCGAGTGAGGTAATCTGTAGCTGCAGTGTTCCTGGATTGTAGGGGGATTCCTTTACTACACTCAGAATTGTATCGAGCAGTGGTTTTACCGAATCGGTCTTTTTACGCCAGTCATGGCTCATCCATCCCTGTTTTGAGGAACCGAAAAGTGTCTCAAAATTGAGCTGGTCGTCGCTTGCATCAAGATTGAACATCAGTTCGAACAGATCGTGCTGCACCTCTTCGGGTCTGCAGTTCTCCTTGTCAACCTTGTTCACCACAACCACGGGCTTGAGACCCAGCTGAATTGCCTTTCCCAGAACAAAACGGGTCTGAGGCATAGGACCCTCAAGGGCATCAACGAGCAACAGTACTCCGTCTGCCATTGTAAGGGTTCGCTCTACCTCACCGCCAAAGTCTGCATGCCCGGGAGTGTCAATGAGATTTATCTTTACTCCCTTGTATTCAACGGCTATGTTCTTGGCCAGGATTGTTATTCCGCGCTCACGTTCAAGTTCATTGCTGTCAAGAATCAGGTCTCCATGATCTGACCTGCTGTCTATCGCGTTGCATTCCTTGATGATTCTGTCGACCAGTGTGGTCTTGCCATGGTCGACATGTGCTATTATTGCTATGTTTCTTACAGACTGCATTGATTGATAATAAGTCCGCAAAAGTAACACAGTTGAAGTGATTTGTTTCCAAAAATCAACAAAAATCAGTATGTAACAAAAAATTCATATATTTCGACATAATTTAAACCGACAAGCATATGAAAAAAGTGTTTCTCTCAATTCTTACGGTATCACTGCTACTTATCTGGACAGATGCTTACGGGCAGCTAAAGATAAAGGTTGGCGAGAAGGTTCCTGAATGGGCTTTCACGGATGCTGACAAGAAGGCCTTCACAATGGATTCATGGGCAGGTAAGGTACTCCAGATCAATTATGTCGACCCTGATGAATCTGATCTTAATGATGATTACAATGACTACCTTGATAAAGCAATAGATGTCGATAAGAGGATAGACAGGGAACACTTCAAGGGGTTTGGAATAGTTGACTGTAAGTCAACATGGAAGCCAAACAGCCTTATCAGGCTTATCGCAGGCAATAAGGCCAAGAAATACGATACAACCATTCTGTTCGACTACGACGGTGAGCTACAGAAAAACTGGGGAATGCCAAAAGACAGCTACAGCGTCGTTATAGTTGACAAGAACAGGGTGTGCAGGGCTGTATACACAGGAAAGATACCAGCCTCGGAATATGAGAAGATAGTGCAGCTGATAATACAGCTCACCAAGGAATAGTGAAAGAGACCGGCTTCAGCCGGTTTTTTCTTTCTTGCAGCAGATTATACAAGGAGGCTGATTATATGATGCACCTTCCCAGGCTGGCAATCATCGCAGGAACCGGCCGCAAAGTCGGCAAAACTACCGTTGCATGCCGAATAATTGAGAGATTCAGCAGATATAGCATAATCGCGGTAAAGATCACCTGCCATTTTCATGAACCTCAGGAGCACCTGAGACTGATCCGGCGTGAATCAGATTTTGTTGTATGGGAGGAGATGAGCAAAAGCGAGCCGAAGGATTCTTCGCGGATGCTTGCATCAGGGGCAATCCGTTCCTTCTACATTCAGGCAGAGAAGGGGGTTTCGGGAAGAGCATTCAGCAGCCTGCTTGAAGTCATACCAGCTGACAGTATGATAGTTTGTGAGTCGCCCTCCCTTGGCAAACATGTAATGCCCGGGGCATTGATAATTGTTACATGTGATGAATCGGATGAAACCGGAATTATCGTTCCCGGAAAACGGAAGGATCTCTTTTTGCCTGAGGGCAAAAACAGTTACACGATAAAAACATCGGAAGTTCTTCAGGGGATGACAATTCCCCTAACAATCGATAAGACAGGATTCACTTTTAAGTAGCTGTCTCCTATGCCTCGGAGATATCCTGCATGTCGCTTCCCAGTCTGCTCTTGATTCTCTGAAGATCGTATTTCAGTCCGGCAACGGTCTTGATGAGCTGCTTTTCGGGAATTACCGGGTCGGGTATTTCAGAGCTTATGTAATTGATAAAACGCCATATCTCCTTCACCTCCGATATATGAACATGATAGGGTTCATAGAGGGGATTAAGGGAATAAAGTACCAGTTGGCCACCCTCCTCTATCCTGTTTTCAACGATCTTGAATACTATTCCGTCATCGAGGGTGAAAACAATGTAGGCCTGTCCCGATATAATATTGTACCAGTCCTGCAGGAACTCACCGGTAACCCATGATCCCTCAGGTATGGGAAGCATTGAATCGCCGGTCAGCTGGAAGGTACGATACTTCTTCCTGTCGGAAAGGAAAGGGAGCCTGAACGAGGGGAGCTCACTGATGAACTCGGGATCGGCATATCCGGTAGTGTACCCGGCCTTTGCCTTTTCAGGAACCAGTTCGATGTTCTCATTGTTTTCATGATTAATGGTAGTGGCCAGTACCCTCAGGTTGCTGCCCCGCACATAAGCATCGTAGCCTCTTTCGAGTTCCCCGAGCTGACTTTCCGAGAGCCTTGTGATGTCAACCTTCACAAGAGTGTCAACCGAGATATTGAAGTATGACGAGAAAGCCACCAGCACCTCTATGCCAGGTTCAGCAACCCCGTTCTCGTAACCGCTGAGGGTCGACCGTTTAAGGCCCAGTCCTGCTGCAGCCTCATCCTGTGTGCGCCCCCTCCTTTTTCTTAAAAATTTTATGTTGTCGGAGAAGTACATAATTGTTTTATGATTATATTGTAATCACTAATTTGATT
>CAYUOS010000017.1:0-33063 GCA_964446435.1 uncultured Rikenellaceae bacterium
CCGGGCAGAAACCTTATATCAAGGTACGGAACCGGGTGATAATCAGTCACAACCTGTATATTGAGTCCTGGATTCAGGCTCGTTATTTCAGGAAACAGCGAATCAGAGGCAAACGCACTCTGTGAAGGTACAATCTTGAAATCCATTGTGTTGAATCCGACGCAGAACCCAAAGTGAAACAGTTTCTCATCATACCACGAATCGTTCTTCACCTTCTGTTTCTGCGAATAGGCCGCAAGTGGCAGCACCAAAAGAATCGCCGAAAATAACCTGTATCTGAAACTCATCGAATCAATTTCCTGGATTAATAAACTTCAAATTTAGCTGTTTATTGTAATTTTCGATTTCCTGCCCGTATAAATGGTCGCAATTCCACCACTCAGCCGTTTCATTTCGAGGGAACCAAAACCGGCTGCCCCGAGCAGGTTCAGGAACGCCTCCCCTTCGGGGAAGCACCCTACCGACTCGGGAAGGTAGGTATAGGCAGACCTGTCGCGCGATAAGAGTCCTCCAAGCAGCGGCAACAGCCTCCTGAAGTAGAAGCCGTAGATATGCCTTAGGGGAAACCCTGCGGGCCTTGAAAACTCAAGCACCATTATTACTCCGTCGCCGGCAAGAACCCTGTGCATCTCTGCAAGGCCGGCGGCCGTATCGGCAAAGTTCCTCACCCCGAACGCTGCCATTGCAACATCGAATGTGCCGTCGTCGAAGGGAAGCTCCTCGGAGGGTGCCTTCAGAAGTTCGATCCTGTCACTTAAGCCCTTTTCTACGATCTTCTTACGGCCCTCGTCAAGCATCTTCTCCGATATATCGACTCCTGTAACCCTGACATTACCCAGCCTGAGGGCTGCAATTGCAAGGTCGGCTGTTCCGGTGGCAACGTCGAGAATCCTTTCAGGCCTCTTCAGACGTCCTATCGCTGCGATTGCCCTCCTACGCCACCTTCTGTCGGTTCCTAACGAAAGAAAACGATTCAGGAAATCGTACCGCCACGCTATGCGGTCGAACATTCGTGAAATCTCGTCTCTCCTTTGGGTGGTCTGCATGCCTTCAGGAATTTGGTGGACAAATATAAGCAGTAATATGAAAAGGTAGCGTTGTTTCAAAATGTAAAGGGCCGGTTTTGCTGACATTGAAGGAAGTTGGTTATTTTTGAGCAAAACTTTGAAACGATGAACAGGAAGAGAGTGCTGGTGTCGGGCGCGACCGCGGGAATCGGCAGGGCCACGGCTGCAAGATTCGCCGCCGAAGGGTGGGATGTCATCATTAACGGGCGCCGGAGTGAACGGCTCACTGAACTGCAGAAGGAACTAGAAGGCCGGGGAGCAGGTGTGCTGTCACTGCCGTTCGATGTCAGGAATCGTGAGGAGGTGGAGAAGGCTGTCGCCTCACTCAGGGGTGAATGGCGTAACATTGACCTGCTGGTGAACAACGCCGGGCTGGCGGTGGGGCTCGAACATATCGACAAGGGTGACGCCGGTGACTGGGAGAGAATGATCGACACCAATATCAAAGGGCTTCTCTGGCTGACAAAGGCCGTGGTTCAGCTTATGATTTCAAGGGGCAGCGGACATATTGTAAATATCGGGTCGATTGCCGGAAAGGAGGTTTACGAGAACGGTAATGTTTACTGTGCCACGAAGTACGCCGTTGATGCGCTGTCGAAATCTATGAGGATTGATCTGCTTAAACACAATATAAGGGTAACCAATGTGGCACCCGGACTGGTCGAGACTGAATTCTCGATGGTGCGATTCAAGGGCGATGCCGCAAAAGCTGAAGTCCCCTACAAGGGTCTGACACCGCTTTCAGGTGATGATGTCGCAGACGTGATCTTCTATTGTGCAAGCCTGCCGCCTCACGTCAACATCAACGAAGTTCTCGTAATGCCGACAGCCCAGGCATCTGCCACAATTGTTAACAGGAATGCCAACTGATGAAAACCGGGGAACGGAACCGAGCCAAAGGCGAGCTCGCGACCGAATGGGAGCAAAACGGACAACGGTTACCGGACACAGGACACCGGATACCGGATACAGGACACCGGATACCGGATACCGGACACCGGACACCGGACACCGGATACCGGACACCGGACACCGGATACCGGACACCGGATACCGGACACCGGACACCGGATACCGGACACCGGAAGGTAAGACCAGCAACCAGCAACCAATCTACAAATAACACCAATGGAAAAATACACTTACCAGTACCTCTTTGACTTTACACGCGAAGCCTTTATGAAGATGGGCTGCAACCACGACCATGCTACCACCATCGCCGAGGTATTTCTGGCAGCCGAGATACGCGATATACCCTCGCACGGCATGATAAGGCTTAAGGATTATTACCAGCTATGGGAGAAGGGAAGGATAAAGACTTCTCCAGACATACGCATAGTTCACGAAACCCCGTCAACGGCCGTGGTAGACGGTGACATGGCTGTGGGAATGGTTCCGGCAAAATACTCGATGGAGCTGGCCATAGAAAAGGCCTCAGTAACTGGGACAGGCTGGGTAGCCACCCGCAATTCAAACCATTTCGGCATTGCAGGATACTATTCGATGATGGCCCTGGAGAAAGACATGGTGGGTATCTGCCTTACAAACGCCAACCCCCTGGTGGCACCTACATTCTCGGTATCGCCGATGATGGGCACCAACCCTATCGCGGTCGCAATACCTGCAGGCAAGCAGCCTCCCCTCGTGGCCGACTTCGCCACCACCCCAATAGCGAGAGGCAAGCTGGCCGTAGCAGAGAAAAAAGGTGAGAAGGTGGCAATCGGTTTTGTACAGGACTCAAAAGGACATCCCAGCGATGATCCGGCTATCCTTAAATCAGGAGGGTCGATGCTTACCCTAGGTGGCGACAGGCTGCATGGCAGTCACAAGGGTTACTGTCTTTCAGCTCTTGTAGACATCTTTTCGGCTGTTTTCAGCGGTGCCAACTTCGGGCCTTTCGTACCTCCAAGTGTGGCCTATCTGCCGCTGCTGGGCGAGAAAGTGGGTGAAGGAACCGGCCACTTCTTCGGGGCTATGAGAATCGATGCCTTCCGTGATGCATCGGAGTTTAAGGAATCGATGGACAAGTGGATTGAGACATTCAGGGCTGCAAAACCGGCGGAGGGTCAGGAAAAAGTACTGATTCCCGGTGACATTGAACGCGAAGCCGAAGCCCGGAACATGAAGGAAGGAATAATTCTGGTACCGGCAGTAAGAGATGACCTGAAAGCAATCGCCACAGTCCTCGGCATAAACTTCATGTGACTCTGGTCATTTTAGCTGACTCTGGTCACTTTCGTTAACTCTGGCCACTCTAGCTGACTCTGGTCACTTTGGTTAACTCTGGTCACTTTGGTTAACTCTGGTCACTTTGGTTAACTCTGGTCACTCCAGAGTCACTTAGACACTACAGCTTCCGCCTGACTCTGTGGTCTCTATGAAATCTATGAACTCTGATCCATAAACCCCTGCTTCTTCAGTACCTCGAGAAATGACTTCGAGAAGTGAATATTGTCAGCCTTCTTGTACCTGACATCAGTGAAGACCTGTGCCAGGGTTTTCTTGTTGTTTTCTGCGATGAACTGAAGTGAGTCTGCGCGACTCTCCTTTTCTGCATATAGCCTGTCGATATCGTCGACCGAGAAATCGCGGTAAGTTTCATTGTGGACAACGGCCCCGTGCGGAAGCCTGTCTACCTGAGGAAGGTCCTCGGCGGGCCACCCGAGGGTAATTGCAGTAACCGGAACCACTCCTTCCGGAAGGTTGAGAATGTCGATAATCTTGTCTGCCATGTAGGTTGTGGTGCCAAGGTAGCAGATACCCATGCCTTTAGATTCAGCTGCTATGCAGGCGGTCTGGGCTGCAAGAAGAGCATCTATGGCAGCTGTCATGAATGAAAGGAAGTTGTCGTAGCCAGGTTCGGCCTCTCTCTGCCTGCACCACTTGTTGAAACGGTTGAAATCTGCGCAGAAGGTAAGCATAACCGGAGCCTCGGTAACCATCTTCTGATTGAAGTGAGCCGGAGCCAGCTTCTCCTTCATTGCCTGGTCGCGGGTTACAATAATACTGTATACCTGCATGTTGCCGGTTGTCGAAGTACGTATCGCCGCCTCAAGTATGTAATTCAGGTCACTATCTGTCACCTCCCGGCCGGAGTATTTCCTGATTGTCTTGCGTGTCAACAGAGTATCTTTCATAGTAGCTTTCAGATTTTTTTCTGACGACACAAATATAAGAATTTCACATTAGCTGCTATGGCAACCCTTCACCCTGAGCCCTGAGCCCCCTGCCCTGAGCCCTGCGCCCCGTACCCTGCGCCCTGCGCCCTGAGCCCCCTGCCCTGCGCCCTGCGCCCACTGCCCTGCGCCCTGTGCCCTGCGCCATTATGCCTTCAGAATCTCTTGGTATACCCGTGACAATAAGGCTCCTTCCCTGTGTTGAAGTAGTAGTCCTGGTGATATTCCTCGGCATCATAGAACTCCGATGCAGCCGTCAGTTTAGTGACAACCTTGTAGCCCATGCCCCTGAGTATGTCGAGGTATTTTGCAGCAATACGGCGCTGCTCCTGGTTAAGGTAAAAGATTTCAGAACGGTACTGATTTCCGATATCCGGGCCCTGTCTGTCAACCTGTGTCGGATCATGAATCTCAAGGAACATTTTAACAAGCTTCTCATAGCTTGTTTTGGACGGATCGAAAACAACTCTTACCGCCTCGGCATGTCCGGTGGTTCCGGTGCAGACTTCCTTGTAAGAGGGATTCTTTACGTGGCCTCCCGTGTAACCTGAAACGACAGCAAAAACACCGGGTTCCTGCTGGAGGTAGTACTCAACTCCCCAGAAGCACCCTCCTGCGAAGACAGCGGTTTGGTAAACACCCTTCTCAAGCTTTGCGGGAACAAAGTCAAGTGAGACCGAGTTTACACAGTGCCTTGTGTTTTTTGCGGTAAATCCCTCACCATTAAAGACGTGACCAAGATGACCCTTGCAGTTTGCACATACTATCTCGGTTCTTACACCGTCGGAATCACGAAACCTGAGAACAGCGTTCTCAATCTCATCATCGAACGAAGGCCATCCACAATGCGAATCGAATTTGTCGTCTGATCTGTAGAGAGTTGCACCGCAATGCTTGCAAAGATAGGTTCCTTCCTCCTTGTTGTTGGTATATTTACCTGTCCAGGCCCTTTCGGTTCCCTTCTGAAGAATTACGAAAGCCTCCTCGGGGGTTAGCTGGCGAAAGCCAGGTTTCTGCTGATCTGTTGATCCTGATTTCATGGCTGCTGTTAATGATATTAGTATTGCAAAGATAATCGTCTTCATGGCCAAGACTGTTTACTGTTTATATATAAATGACAATCGTGAGACAAAAAAGTTCAGATGCTGCAAATGTGTTGTTTAACAACTTTTGTGAAGCAACTGCGATTGACATAATTGCTTAGATTTACCGGGAAGAATTATCCACTAACTTAAAACTTTAAACTAATACAGAATTCTATGAAAACATTGAGAATTACAGCACTGGTGCTTCTCATAACCCTGCTGTCGGCCCCGGCTTTCAGCCAGAGAGCCGCTCAGGCTGCTGCACCCAAACTATCTCTGACATCAGAGATGGTGAGTCCGCTAAGCTTCAGGCTTATCGGGCCGGCCGCATATTCAGGCAGGATTGCCGACATTGCGGTCAACCCGAATGACTTTTCGGAATGGTACCTCGCAGTCGCTTCAGGCGGACTTTGGAAGACCACAAATGCAGGAACCACTTTCACTCCAATTTTTGATGACGGAACGGTATATGCAATGGGTTGCGTCACCATCGACCCCAACAATACCGATGTGGTATGGCTGGGTACAGGTGAAAACAACAGCCAGCGTGCAATAGGCATAGGTGATGGTGTATACAAGAGTACCGATGCCGGTAAGACATGGACAAACATGGGACTGAAGAATTCGGCTCATATCGGAAGAATACAGATCGACCCACGCAACAGCAACGTAGTTTATGTTGCAGCCCATGGTCCGCTTTGGGGCCCGGGTGGAGAACGTGGTCTCTACAAAACCACCGACGGTGGAAAGACATGGGATCTGATTCTTTACATCGGCGAATATACAGGTATCAATGATGTCGAGATGGACCCGAGAAATCCGGATATTCTCTATGCCTCCGCACACCAGCGTGAAAGAAGGGCATTTTCAAAGATCAATGGTGGACCGGAATCAGGCCTCTACAAATCGACCGATGCCGGCAAGACATGGAAGAAGATTACCAACGGTTTCCCGTCAGAAGGCAATATCGGAAGAATTGGAATTGCTCTTTCGAAGGCTAATCCGGACATCCTCTATGCAATGGTCGAGCTCTCACCTGCTGCCGGCAGGTCAAGCTTCCTCCGCTCAAAAGACAAGGGAGAAACATGGGAGGCTATGAGCAACCAGGGTTCCAGCAGTCCGCAGTACTACCAGCGCCTCGTAACCGACCCGATAGACGAAAACCTTGTGATATCACTCGATGTCAGCAATACAAGGTCACTTGACGGAGGCGCAACCTGGAGGCAGATTGGCGAGCGCAACAAGCACGTCGACAACCATGCCCTCTGGATTAACCCGAATAACAACAAGCACTACCTGGCTGGCTGCGACGGTGGCCTCTATGAGAGCTGGGATGCCGGTGCGACATGGAAGTTTCACCCTCACCTGCCTATCACCCAGTACTATCGCGTAAGGGTTGACAATAACTACCCGTTCTACAATGTTTATGGCGGAACACAGGACAATGGCTCATGGGTTGGTCCGGCAAGAACAATCAGGCAGTTTATCACCAATGACGATTGGAAGCATGTGCTCGGCGGCGACGGTTTCCTCTCGATACCCGACCCTGTCGATCCTACAATCTCTTACCACGAGTCACAGAATGGTGGAAATGCCCGATATGACCACCTCACAGGCAGGTCAACAAGCATAAGAACCCCGAGAGAGCAGGGCGATCCGCCGGCAAGGTACAACTGGGATACCCCATATCTCGTCAGCAACTTCGATCACAAAACCCTTTATATCGGCTCACAGTTCGTATATAAAAGTACAAACAGGGGAGACAACTGGAGAAAGATCAGTCCTGATCTCACCAGACAGATTGATGTAGACACCATGCCTTTGATGGGACAGACATGGGACAGGAATACTGCTGTTGCACTACACTCATCAACTGCTCCTTTCGGCAACATGTCATCACTTAAAGAATCACCCCACAAGCAGGGAATGATATGGGCAGGCACCGATGACGGACTCATCTGGCTTACCGAAGATGATGGAGCCAACTGGAAGAGATTCGACAAATTCCCGGGTGTGCCCGACATGACATATGTTACAAACGTTCTGCCCTCAATACACGATGTTAATACTGTGTATGCAACTTTTGACGGAAAGAAGGATGCCAGCAACTGGACACCCTACATCCTCAAGAGTACTGACAAGGGAACAACATGGAGGTCAATCTCCTCGAATCTCCCGCGCACATCTATATATACCGTGATTGAAGACCACGTATCTCCCGACCTGCTTTTCATCGGAACCGAGTACGGAGTTTACGTAACGATAGACGGCGGCGGCAAGTGGATCCAGCTAAAGAACGGGCTGCCAACAATTCAGGTTCCCGAAATTGACATCCAGAGAAGAGAAAATGACCTCGTTATTGCAACATTCGGAAGGGGTTTCTATGTAATGGATGACTACAGCTTCCTGCGCGAACTGACCTCCGAGAACATGGCTAAAGCTGCTCATATTTTCAGCATCAAGGATACCTGGATGTTCGGAATGGCATCAAATCTCTCATACCAGGGAGAGAACTACTTCAGGACTCCAAACCCGGCAATCGCCGTGAGTATCAAGTATCATATCAAGGATCAGCCCCAGCCCGCGCCGGCAAGAAGAGGTCAGCAGACTGAGCAGCCCAAACCGGTACTGGTCTTCACAATCATGGATGCGGCCGGAGAGGTGGTATCGGTTACCGAGCGTCCATTCGAGGCAGGAGTTGGCTCATTCTCATGGAATATGAGAATCCAGCCCCCGCAGACAGCCGGACAGCAGCAGACAGGCGGCGGAGCACAGGCCTTCCGCGGTGCTGCAAGAGCTGCCGCACCTGGAAAGTATTTTGTAAAGGTTGAAAGGAAACTTAATGACAAGACTGAACTTCTGTCTTCACCGGTTCCCTTCAATATCGTTGAGCTTGACAGAGAACTGCTGAGATCACCCTACAACCCGATTCAGAGATTCTACAAATAACCGGAAATGGTATGCCGGTATTAAGTTCCGGCACTGAACAATGAGCCGGGCGAATTGTTTAAAATATGATTGATTGATGAGTACAGCAGCTCCGGAAACGGGCTGCTGTACCTTTCAATCAACAAATGTGCCGGTTTTTTTTGGCACGGCTATTGTTTTTATTTTGAAAAGGTTAAATTTGTGATGTAAAACAACGATGAATATGAAGAAGTACGCTATAGTTGTTGTACTGGCTTTTTGTGCAGCTTTGCTCGCCAGTTCCTGCAACCGTGAGGTTTGCCCTGCATACTCCGATGCCGGCTCAAATAATTACGAGCATATAGGTTAACTGAAGCCGGCTTTTTGTTTCCCTTTTAAAAAGGCTGATGCCATGAAAAAGTTAATGTCATTGGCGTTTATTACCTTGCTGACCTCTGCGATTTGCTTTGGCCAGGGAGAGATTGACGAACAGAAGAGAGCATTCTATCGTCATGAGCGCACATTCGGCATTATGCTTAATACCGACGGATATGGTCTAAGCTACAGGGAAGGCCTATACGTCGATTTCCGCAATACAAAACTTTATGAAATAGACTTCGGACTGCTAAGCCATCCAAGAGAACTGAAACTCCAGAACCCCTGGTATCCCACAGGCAGCTCATTTGTATTCGGCAAATTGAATACACCATTCTACCTCCGCGGGGGCCTCGGCAGGCACCATGAACTCTTTACCAAGGAGGACCTTGGAGGAGTCGCCATCAGGTATTTCTTTACGGGCGGTCCGGCGCTGGCCTTGCTGAAACCAATATACTATAAGGTCCTCTACCCTGCATCTCCGACAACCTTCCTTATAAAGGAGGAAAGGTTCGAAGAGTCAATTCACCATCCTTACGATATATACAGCAGAGCATCCTTCTTTAAAGGTGTTAAGGAGACCCGGGTGATTCCAGGTGCCTATCTCAAGGCCGGTTTCAACTTTGAATTCAGCATGAACGACAGGGCGGTTCACACAATTGAAATCGGAGGTGTGATGAATGCCTACCTAAAACAGGTTGAGATCATGGCCTCAGATGACAATAAGTCATTGTTCTTCTCGCTGTTTGTTTCATACCGCATGGGACTCATTATTGATCCATTTGACCCCAAGTCAAACAAGATCGCCACAATCTTTATCCGGAGACGCTAACCGGTGTTCCCTGATTCCTTTTGAGATTCTCTTTTTATTAATACCTTTGTACCTCCGTACAATTAACAATTAAATACATTATTCTATGGCAAAGATTAAAATAGCAATCAACGGTTTCGGGAGGATTGGAAGAAACGTTTTTAAACTGGTTCTCGAAAGGCCGGGTATGGAGGTTGTGGGCATCAATGACCTCACTGACACCAAAACCCTCGCTCACCTTCTCAAATATGATTCAACACAGGGCAAATTTCCCGGTGTAACATACGATGACAATAATATTATTGTAGACGGAAAGAAATACCCTGTCACTGCTGAAAAGAATCCCGCGGCAATTAAATGGGCGGTTATTCCTGACATAGTGGTTGAAGCAACAGGCATATTCAGGGCTAAAGAGAGCCCAAAGGGTGGATATGGCGATCACCTTAAGGCCGGCGCAAAGAAGGTAATCCTTACCGTCCCCTCAAAGGACGCTATCGATGCCACAGTTGTTCTGGGCGTTAATGACAACGATATCAAGCCTGAGCATCAGTGTATCTCAAATGCCTCATGCACGACAAACTGCCTTGCTCCTGTCGCCAAGGTACTCAACGACAACTGGGGAATCGAACTGGGCTATATGACCACCATACACTCATATACAAATGACCAGCGGATTCTCGACCTTCCCCACTCAGACCTCAGAAGGGCACGGTCTGCCGCCCTCAGCCAGATTCCGACAACAACCGGTGCAGCAAAGGCTGTTGGAAAAGTGATTCCTGAACTTAAAGGAAAACTCGATGGTATCTCAGTAAGGGTACCAACCCCAACAGGTTCACTGGTCGACCTGGTTGTGATGCTGAAGAAAGAGGCTACAGCCGAAGAGATAAACGCAGCAATGAGAAAGGCAGCCGAAGGCCCGATGAAGGGAATCCTTGAATACACTGAAGACGAAATAGTATCGGTCGATGTAATACACAATCCGGCTTCTGCAATATTCGACGCACCAAGCACCATGGTGAACGGCAAAATGGTTAAAATCCTTGCATGGTATGACAACGAATGGGGCTACTCAGCAAGATGTGTCGACCTGGCTGAAAAGATGATGTAACCTTCGGGTTGATAAATATAAATAAAGAGAGGCTGCCCTTTTGAGACAGCCTCTCTTTATATTTTATAATACTACCTAAAGCACCATCTCAATTTCAAGAGGTACGCCTGCTGAATCCCTGTAATGCTCACCCAGGTCAAGCATGGCCTCATCATCTTCCTCATATTTCCAGATGAGCCTTACACTCTTGCCCGAATGTTTGTAGCCGGTGAGCTTACGAAGTATTTCATACAGATATTTTGAAGAGCCGCTGTTAATGTATTCAAGAAAAATACTCACCGTCAGCGTACTGTCATTATCAAAATATTCCGTAATCCATTCATCAAGGCGCCTGAAGATCGTCTCCGGATTTTCCGGTATCGACCGGCCGGCAACTTCAAGCAGTTTGGTCTCCGGGTAAAAAACCATTCCCGGTACATTCTTCAATGGCTCCTGAATAACAAGCTTTTCCATATTGATGAATAACTTATACCTGTTTGAACCATAAAGGTACTCATTTTTTACTTTACCCCTGCACAGGTTAGCTCTAATATTTTGTATGGAAAATAATTAAGAAATTAGTTGCATAACTAATTATTTCGTTATAGCTTTGCAATAATTATTGATTTTTATATGAAAGAACTGACGCGGGCAGAGGAGCAGATAATGATGATCCTCTGGAAGATAAAGAGGGGGTTTGTGAAGGATATTCTGGGGCATTTCAGCAATCCAAAACCGGCTTACAATACCGTAAGCACAATAGTACGGATACTTCAGGAAAAGGGATTTGTAAGCCACAGGGCATATGGACGAACCCACGAGTACTATCCGCTGGTATCAAAGAAGGCATACACAAAAGCCCAGATGGGTAGTTTTATCAACAGCTACTTCTCAAACTCCTATGAGCAGATGGTGAGCTTCTTTGCACGCGAGAAAGAGATCAGCATCAAAGAGATGGAGGAGATAATGAAGCTTATGTCAGCGGAGATTGAAAAACAGAAAAAGGAAGAAAAATGAACGCATTCTTCATCCATGCAGTGAAGGCAGGCCTTTTCATGGCCATCTTCTACACAGTCTACTATCTGTTCCTGAGTCGCGACACAGCTTATCTGAGGAACAGGATTTATCTTCTGGCATCTGTACCTGTCTCGTGGCTGCTACCATTCCTGAAGTTACCGACCAAGAGCCCTGTGGTTAATGTAGAGGTCCTGCAGTGGGTCATTACAGAGGTTCTTGGCCAGGCTGAAACCCAAGGCAGCGAAGTAGTCGTCTCAGGTCAGGGAAGTTTTGACCTTTTAACTATAGTGTCTCTGGTTTACATCGCCGGCATCATTTTCTTTACTGCCAGATTTATTTCAGGAATTGCAGGAATAGTAAGGCTGATAATCGCAGGTTCAGTAAACGGCAAAGTAGTTGAGGTAGATAACCCGGGAAGCTTTTCAGGGTTTTCTGCCCTGGGTTTCATTTTCATAAACAAGAGCCTGCCTGAACCTGATAAGAAAAAGGTTCTCCTGCATGAGGAGATTCACAACAAACTGCTCCATTACCTCGACACCATATTATGCGAGATTGCGGTTACCCTGCAGTGGATGAATCCCTTTGCATACCTGTTCAGATACTCGTTGAGGGCGGTACATGAATACCACACCGACAGGGAGTATATACACAAAACCGGCAAGATTGGAGATTATCAGATGCTTATCTTCAATCAGATATTCGGAACCGGGAACATTCCGGTTGCATCCTGTTTCTCAGCAAAATCCCTAATCAAAAAACGAATAATCATGATGACCCGTAAAGAGACCAGAAAGGGAGCATCTATCAAGATATTGATAGCAGTTCCTGTAATTGCAGCCGCTGTGCTGGTATTCTCATGCCAGGATATTATCGAAGAGGTAACCCGTGAATATGTTGAGACGGAGGCCGCAGTAACTGAATCTGTTACCATTGATCCCGTTACTGTTGTGGCATTCGCAGAGAAAGATACTACAGCCCCCGCCACATCAGTTGTTGTAGACCAGGGAATAGAGATGAGACGTGATGAGGTTGTCAGGCCAGAATATGGTGACATGATAATCATTGTCGACGGAGTGGAAAGAGACCAGAAATATCTTGCACAGATTCCTGACTCGGAAATTGCAGCTTTAAGAATACTGAGGCCGGAAACGGCGATGAGAACCTACGGCTCAAGAGGCGCAGCAGGAGTGGCAATCGTTATTACCAACAAGCACGCTGAAGAGAGACAGAAGGAGTCAAGAGACGTCTTCATGATAGTCGAGAACATGCCAACATTTATGGATGGCGATGTGCAGAGATTCAGCAACTGGGTAATGCAGAGAATCAAGTATCCCAAAATTGCATATGATAACGGTATTCAGGGCAAGGTGTTTATAGGTTTTGTTGTTGAGCCCGACGGAAGTGTAAGTACTGTGACTGTGCTCAGGAGTGTCGACAAAGTGCTTGACGACGAAGCAGTAAGAGTGGTACAGTCGTCACCGGCATGGAAACCGGGCACTCAGAAGGGAGTGGCCGTACCGGTCAGGTTCTCAATAACGGTAAACTTCCAGCTACAGTAGAGGCTTCTTCTGGCATTCCAAAATTAACCACACTTTCGATGAAGTATAGAAGGGAAATTGTAATAATGTCAATCTTCCTGTTATTAATGCTGGCCTCTTTACAAGGCCAGCCCTCTTTTGTGGATATTGACAGGGCAATGGCTGCAAGGGATTACAGGGAAGCACTGAGGCTCTGCAGTCTCATTGATGTGAGTTCAGGTTCAAGCCCTGAACTGAGTCTTAGGTATGGCATGATTAATGCATCACTGAGCAACCACCAGAAGGCGCTTGTTCATCTCTCAGTAGCTGACAGGGCGGGTATTGGAGGAGTCTCTGCAGGTCTGCTAATGGCTGAATGTTACGAAGCCCTGGGTGACATCGGTGCTGCTTCTGTAAAATATGAGGAATTGATAGAAAAAAATAAGGATAATCTGTTCCTTATTAGCAGCTATGCCAGAATGCTCGTCAACAACAGATCATTCGCTGAAGCTGCCAGGTGGTATCAGATACTGGTTGACTCTGTTCCTGATAACCCGGTGTTCAGAAAAAATCTGGGAGGTTGCCTGGTTCAGGTAAGCATGGATAATTATGCCCTTGCACACCTGAGAGAAGCCTGGAGGCTGAACAACAGGGATCTTACAGTCCTTTTCTCTCTGACCAACACATGGTTGCGGCTCAGAATGCCTGAGGCCGGACTTGAAACCGTCAGGGAGGCAATTGAGAATAACAGACGAAACTCTATTCCCTATCGGTGCTATGGCAATCTCCTGTTCGCCATGCAGGTGTATGGAGAGGCCGCTGATGCTTATATGAATGCCTACAATCTGGGAGACACCTCGATGGTCGTCGTCCGTCAGGTGGCATTCTCGCTATATGCCTCCAAACAATTCAGGGATGCAATACCCTATCTGAAGATCTATTTTGAATCAGACACCCTGAACCATGAAGCGGCCTTCTACCTTGGAATTGCAATGTCATCGTGGAGGATGCAGGAAGAAGGTATACAATACCTTCAGAAAGCGGTCTTGCTCATGATGCCTGACTCAGTAAAACTTGGAGGCATTTATGCCTCAATCGGGAAAGCATACAGTGATTTAAACCGTTATGATAAGGGTATTGAATCGTATCATTCAGCCCTGGTATATGAACCCGAAAACCCTGACCATCTGCTGAACCTGGCCAAAATGTATGACGGTAACAAGGATATGAAAGGGGCCCTGAAGTATTTCGAGGTATATGATGCTCACCAAAATGAGATGATAAGAAAAATGGCAGAATCACGGGCAATTGAGACTGACAGATTCATAATATCAGCAAACCACAGCTATGCAAGACAGAGAATTAAAAGAATAAAGGAAGATTTATTCTTCCTTGGGGAAATAAAAAAGATCAATTGATAACTTTGCGGGGTTGAAAAGACCCCAATGAATTTTGAAAAGAGAGTAGATGCCTTTGCTAGCCTGGGCAATGCCTTCAGGGAGGCTGCCGCAGGAACTGACAATGTGCTGACCAGGGGGCTGGTTGAACTCATTGAAAATTCTCATGAGTCAAACCCATGGTTCACACCTGAAAATGTCAAAAAGGCATTCTCAGCATGGGGCAATGAACTGACCCGGGAGAATCTGGCCAGATGGCTCACGGCATACCCCGAAATAAACCATCCGCGTAACACCAGAAGGATTGCCATAATTATGGCCGGAAACATCCCCGCAGTCGGATTCCATGATCTGTTGTGCGTATTGCTTACCGGCAATATTGCAGTAATCAAAACCAGCTCAAAAGACGACAGAATAATACGGGAAATCGCATCTGTTCTTATTCGCATCGAAAAGGAACTATCAGCCCGGATAGTCTTTGCAGATGGCCACATTACCGATTTTGAGATGGTAATTGCCACAGGCAGTGATAACAGCAGCAGGTACTTTGAATACTATTTTGGAAAATATCCCTCACTGATCAGAAAAAACCGCACAAGTGTCAGTCTCATAACAGGGAACGAAAGCGATGGGGAGTTGTCAGCACTGGGAGAGGATATATTTACATATTTCGGACTCGGCTGCAGGAGCATTACAAAAATATATATCCCGAAGAAATACGATCTCAAAAAACTCGCCAATTCCTGGAGAGAGCATTCCAAAGTTGCAGAAAACAGTAAGTACTCTTCCAACTACCGGTATCACAAAGCTGTAATGACTGTGAACCGCGATAAGTTCTACGATACCGGCTTCCTCCTGATTAAGAGGGATGACTCTCTTTTCTCGCCTGTTGGTGTTGTGAATTATCAGGAAACAGAAACTGAATCTTTTGAGTCCCTTATTTCCCCTCTTTCTGACAAGATTCAGGTCGTAACCGGCAGTGGACACACACCTCATGGTTTTGCTCAGAGGCCCAAACTATGGGACTATAATGACAATATAGACACCATTGGTTTTCTCCTAAAATAAATTTCGCTCAGAAGAACGTAATTTAAAAAGTATTATATTGCACCGTTTGAATTTTAAGGATATGGTATACAAATTTGTTGTTTTATCTGATGAGGATGATGCGTTTGTGAGGGAGTTCGAGTTCCTTGATAATCAGACATTAATGGATTTTCACAACATCTTGCAGGAGGAGCTTGAGTTTGATAAATCACAAATGGCTTCATTTTATCTTGCAACCGATAATTGGGAGAAGGAAGAAGAGTTCACCCTGTTCGATATGGGAGCCGGTTCATCCACAATGGATGATGCAATTCTTGAAGATGTTATTTTCAGAAAGAATCAGAAACTGCTCTATATATTTGACTTCTTCAATGAAAGGGGTCTCTTTATTGAATATACCGGGGAAGTGCCGGAAATAAGTGGCAGAGAATATCCGGTATGCACAAACTCGAAGGGTATCCCTCCAAAGCAGGTTGTCTTCGGTGGTTCTTCAAGGAAGAAATACAATAATCTGGTCGTTGCCGATGAGGACGAGGATGAAGATGAGTCAGAGATGGATGATCTCTATTTCGGAGCTGATGATGAGGATCCACTCGCTGATTTTGACAATATTGAACCTGTCGACGATTTCAACGATTAACCTGGTTCCAAGGACAGATCCTGACTCATGAAAAACCTGGTAGTCATTACCGGGCCAACTGCTTCCGGAAAAACCACACTTTCAGTCCGGCTTGCAAGAATCCTGGGGTGTGATATTATTTCTGCCGATTCACGGCAGTTTTACAAAGGCATGTCTATTGGCACTGCAGCACCGGGGACTGAAGAGACCAGCAAGGTAAGGCACCACTTCACAGGATTTCTTGATGTAGACAGCTATTACAGTGCCAGCATGTTTGAAAGAGATGTGATTAATCTGTTGCATAATCTTTTTCTGGAATCTGATATTGCCATAATGACAGGGGGCTCAGGATTGTATATCAATGCTGTTTGTGATGGGATTGATGATATACCCGACATCGACCCGCTCATAAGGGATAGCTATATCAGAAAACTAAGAGAGCAGGGAATCGAGACGCTAAGGGCAGAACTCCGGATTGTAGATCCAGACCATTATGCCAGGGTCGATCTGAGAAATCCGAGACGCATAATGAGGGCTCTTGAGGTATTTGCTTCAACCGGAAAACCATACTCCTCATTCCTCCGAAAGACTGCAACAGAGAGGGATTTCAGGATTATCAAGACAGGAATAATGCCTCCAAGGGAGGAACTCTATGCAAGAATTGACAGGAGGGTTGATGAAATGATGGCATCAGGCCTCGAGGAGGAGGCAAGGGCACTGCTGCCCTGCCGTAATGAAAATGCCCTTCAGACTGTGGGTTACAGGGAACTTTTTGACTGGTTCGATGGCAAGATATCAAAAGAGGAGGCTGTAAACCTTATTAAGAGAAATACCAGAAGATATGCAAGAAGGCAGATTACATGGTGGTCGAGAGAAAAGAGCATCAAATGGTTCCTGCCCGAAAACACTGATGAAATCGTTAATCATATAAGGACAGAGACCGGAATCTCTTTTTAGAATTTTAGGTCCTTCAGCTTTTCAATTGTAGCCGCAGGGTCTTCGGAGTAAAATATCGTCGTACCGGCAACCAGAATATCGACTCCGGCAGAAAGCAACTTCGCTGCATTATTCATATCGACACCTCCGTCAACCTGAATATATACCTTAAAGCCTTTCTCATCGATCATCTGCCTGAGCGCCGAGACCCGCTCGTAGCTTGTCGGAATGAACTCCTGTCCTCCGTACCCGGGATTTACGGTCATAATCAGAACCATATCAATAAAAGGCAGCAAATCCTTAAGCGATGATACCGGTGTGTGTGGGTTTAAGGCAACTCCTGCCTTCATTCCCAATCGCCTGATTTCTGTTACGGTTCGATGAAGATGATGCGAGGTTTCATAATGGACGGTAAGAATATCGGCTCCTGCATCACGAAAACGTGACAGATAATCATCAGGCCGTGATATCATAAGGTGAACATCTAGCGGTTTCGCGGCATGCTTGTTTATATAATGAAGCACTGGGAACCCGAATGATATGTTGGGTACAAATACACCATCCATTATATCAAGATGTATCCAGTCGGCAACACTCCTGTTGACCATTTCTATATCCCGCTGAAGATTACCGAAATCGGCTGCAAGAAGTGAGGGTGAAATAAGATGTGACATATCAACGGAATTTTTGTCAAAGATAACCAAATGCCTCAACCAAGATAGGTTTTTAGTATTTTACACCTGGTGGTATACTGAATCCTCTTGATTGCTTTCTCCTTTATCTGTCTGACTCTCTCACGTGTAAGGTTTAGCTCCTCCCCTATCTCCTCAAGAGTATAGGGATGCTTCATTCCTATGCCGAAATATAGTTTCAATACCCTTGACTCACGATTTGACAACGTTCCCAGTGCCCTCTCAATCTCATAGGCAAGTGATTCATTGATAAGTGTTTTGTCAGGACTTACAGTTTCATTGCTCTGAATGACATCATACATTGTGTTGTCATCCTCAGGGTTAATCGGTGCATCCATGCTTACCGTACGTCCGTTGGTTCTGAGCACTTCCTTAACCTCCTCAGGCGCCATTTCAAGTACTTCAGCAAGTTCCTGTGCTGAGGGCTCCCTCTCAAACTCCTGCTCCAGCCTTGCAAATGCCTTGTTGATCCTGTTTATGCATCCAATCTTGTTGACCGGCAGCCTTACTATTCTGGATTGTTCGGCCAGGGATTGAAGGATAGACTGCCTTATCCACCAGACTGCATAGGAAATGAATTTGAAACCCCTTGTCTCATCAAATCGCTGTGCTGCCTTCATCAGTCCCAGGTTGCCCTCATTTATCAGGTCTGGAAGTGTCATGCCCTGATTCTGATACTGCTTTGCAACTGATACAACAAACCTGAGATTGGCTTTCACCAGTTTCGTCAGGGCATCCGTGTCTCCGCTCTTGATCCTTCTCGCCAGCAACACCTCCTCCTCGGGTGAAATTAAATCAACCTTGCCTATCTCCTGCAAATACTTGTCAAGTGAAGGGGTATCCCTGTTGGTTACCTGTTTGGTTATTTTGAGCTGGCGCATACCTGCGGAGTTCCGAGAGAACACAAGTTTAGTGATTTTTTCGTTCCCTATCAAGATGTAGCATTTTTTTTTGCCTCATTCATAAATTTTTAGTATATTTGGCATCTGACTTAAGTTTTGATTATCAGCATTTTAGTTGGTACCCATTTATCTGCCTCAGGAAATAGCATATTTGCTTTGTTTTATTTTGCCAATTTTTCTTATCATTGCAACGATTTTCTGAAGTGTGAATCAGTTTACAGACGACCAGGGACTCATACCTCCGAATGCTGTCCGCGTTTTTCAGAATTATCGATATCCAAAAATTTTCCATAGAAGTTAATATATGTATGACATTCTTGAATTAAGTAAGAAGCTGGTTCCTGAATTGCGGGAAATAGCTAAAGATCTGAAGATCAATAAGGCAGATGCATTAAAGAAACAGGACCTCATTTACAGGATCCTCGATCAGCAGGCAATCGACCTCACAGAAAAAAAATCACAGTCAAGGCGCGAGGCAGAAAATGCAGGCAAGAAGCAGAGGGATGAAAATGTCCGGCCAACAGCCGGTGCAGATAAACCTCAGAAAAAGGATCATGGTCCCCGGCGACCCGGAAGAGATGACAGGCCCGCCAGAAGAGAAGAGACCCGTGCAAGGGAAGAGAAGCCAGCCAGAGATGAAAAACCTGCCAGAGAGGAGAAACCTGCCAGGGAGGAGAAACCTGTCAGAGACGAAAAACCTGTCAGGGAGGAAAAGCCGACCAGGGAGGAAAATCTACCAAGGGAAGCGACACCGGTAAGGGAAGAAAGGCAAAAATTCCAGCACGAGAGATGGGACCGCAACAAGCCTCGCGAGGGAGATTCGCGGCAGGGGGATCAGCCTGAAAGAAAGATTGTTAAAGAAACTGCTGCAGATCAGTCTCGCGGTAGCGAGGGTCACTACAGGGATAAGGTCAGGAGAGGCAGAAGGCCGAGAACAGCAAGGCCGGAAACCAGAACCGGGCCTGAGGCATTAACATCCTCAAAGATTGAGACAGAAGTCAGGCCTGAAGTAATTATGCCTGAATCTGTCGATAGCTCACCACCTCCGGTAGTGCTTGAGGAAGAGACAGGGCGCCTGCAGTCACAGGAACTCCTGGAGGAAAAGCTTGTAAGCGATGTCAGGCCCGAGCCGGTAGTACAGGTAATTCAGACACCTGAACCTGCACAACCGGTACAGGAGGAGAAACAGGAAAAACACTACGACTTTGAAGGTATTGTAACAAATACCGGTGTTCTTGAAATAATGCCGGAAGGCTACGGATTCCTTCGCTCACCCGACTATAACTACCTTAACTCGCCTGATGACATCTACGTATCACAATCGCAGATAAAGCATTTCGGACTTAAGACAGGTGATTCGGTTAAGGGTACAATAAGGCCCCCCAGAGAAGGAGAGAAATACTTTCCTCTCATAAAAATAGAAGAGATTAACGGAAGGAGTCCTGACTATATCCGTGACAGGGTTCCCTTTGATTTCCTCACACCTCTCTTCCCCAATGAAAAGTTTACCCTCTGCTCTTACGGAGAGGGTTCTCTTTCGGTCAGGATTGTGGACATGTTCTCACCTATAGGTAAAGGGCAGCGTGGACTGATTGTAGCTCAGCCAAAAACCGGAAAGACGGTACTTCTGCAGGAGATCGCAAATGCCATTGCAAAGCATCATCCTGAGGCATACCTTATGATATTGCTGATAGATGAGCGTCCTGAAGAAGTAACCGATATGGCCCGCAATGTCAAGGCCGAAGTAATTGCCTCTACATTCGACGAACCGGCCGAAAGGCATGTCAGGGTAGCCAGCATAGTACTCGAGAAGGCGAAAAGGCTTGTTGAATGCGGCCACGATGTGGTAATACTACTCGACTCAATTACCAGGCTTGCCAGAGCATTCAATACAATAGCACCTGCTTCGGGCAAGGTTCTGTCGGGTGGTGTCGACTCTAACGCACTGCACAAGCCCAAGAGGTTCTTTGGCGCTGCCAGAAACATTGAAAATGGCGGCTCGCTTACTATACTTGCAACAGCCCTGACAGAGACAGGCTCCAAAATGGATGATGTTATCTTCGAGGAGTTCAAGGGTACCGGCAACATGGAACTGCAGCTCGACAGGAAACTCTCCAACAGGAGGATATTCCCGTCGATCGACATTCCTGCATCAAGCACAAGAAGGGAAGACCTTCTTCTCGACAAGAAAATCCTCAATAAGATATGGATTCTCAGGAATTACCTGGCAGATATGAACTCAATAGAAGCTATGGAGTTCCTTCGCGACAGAATACTGCAGACCAAGTCAAACGAGGAGTTCCTTATTTCAATGAATGGAGAATAAACAACAAC
Organism: uncultured Rikenellaceae bacterium; assembly: GCA_964446435.1. Lineage (GTDB taxonomy): Bacteria > Bacteroidota > Bacteroidia > Bacteroidales > VadinHA17 > SLNP01. The sequence goes on from CAYUOS010000017.1 coordinate 20,970, forward strand.
ATACTGTTAATTAATTTTTTATTATGAAAACAAAGAAATTCATCACTTGTGACGGAAACCAGGCTGCTTCACACATTGCTTACATGTTCAGCGAGGTTGCCTGCATCTACCCGATCACACCTTCATCAACAATGGCTGAAATGGTTGATGAGTGGTCAGCAAACGGTTTGAAGAACATCTTCGGAGAGACGGTTAAAGTGGTTGAAATGCAGTCGGAAGCAGGTGCTGCCGGCTCGGTTCACGGTGCGCTCCAGGCAGGTGCGCTCACAAGCACTTTTACGGCTTCTCAGGGTTTGCTGCTTATGATTCCCAACATGTACAAGATGGCAGGCGAACTGCTGCCAGCAGTATTTCACGTAAGTGCCAGATCAGTTGCGGCTCACGCTCTATCCATCTTTGGAGACCACAGCGACGTCTATGCCACCAGGCAGACAGGTTTCGCCCTTCTTGCAAGCGGCAGCGTTCAGGAGGTAATGGATCTGGCAGGCGTGGCCCATCTTTCGGCAATAAAATCAAGGGTGCCCTTCCTTCACTTCTTTGACGGATTCCGTACCTCAGCCGAAGTGCAGAAGATTGAAGAGATTCAGATGGATGACATCAAGAAACTTCTTGATTACGATGCGCTGAAAAGATTCCGCGACAACTCACTCAATCCATCACGTCCGGTAACAAGGGGAACAGCACAAAACCCTGACATCTTCTTCCAGGCGAAGGAGGCATCAAACATCTTCTACGAGCCGCTGGCAGAGATCGTCGCTTCATATATGAGCGAGATATCAAAGATCACCGGCAGAGAGTACAAGCCGTTCACATACTATGGCGCTCCTGATGCCGAGAATATTATTGTTGCCATGGGTTCCATCACGGATACAATCAAGGAAACCATTGATTACATGGCTGATAGAGGTGAAAAGGTTGGTCTTATAAGTGTACATCTCTACCGCCCCTTTGCACCGGAATACCTATTTGATGTATTGCCGAAGAGCGTAAAACGGATTGCCGTACTCGACCGTACCAAGGAGCCAGGCGCAAACGGAGAGCCCCTCTACCTCGATGTGAAGGAGATATTCTACGACCGCGCAGAAAGACCGCTGATTGTTGGCGGACGCTACGGCCTCAGCTCGAAGGATACGACACCTGCCATGGTTATGTCGGTATACGAAAACCTTAAGATGAAGGAGCCGAAGAACCAGTTTACAGTGGGTATTGTAGATGATGTGACCTTCAGGTCACTGCCAATGCTTCCTGAGATAAACGTATGCTGCACAGGAACATATGCGGCTAAATTCTATGGCCTTGGTTCAGACGGCACCGTGGGTGCAAACAAAAACACTATCAAGATAATCGGTGACACAACCGATAAGTACTGCCAGGCATACTTTGCCTACGACTCGAAAAAGTCGGGCGGTATTACAACCTCGCACCTTCGTTTCGGTAACAACCCCATAAGGTCTCCATATCTGGTCAATACTCCCGATTTTGTTGCCTGCCATGTGCCGGCCTACCTCGAGAAATATGACATGCTCAAGGGTCTCACCCGCAGGGGAAAATTCCTTCTGAATTCCATTTGGGATGTCGAGGAGACAAAGAAGAGACTTCCCGACCATATGAAGAAGTACCTTGCGGAAAACAAGATCGACTTCTACATTATCAACGCTACAGTTATTGCAGAAGAGCTCGGTCTTGGAAACCGCACAAACACCATCATGCAGGCAGCATTCTTCAAGGTTTCAGAGGTTATTCCCTATGAACTGGCTGTCAAGGAGATGAAAAAAGGTGTTGACTACTCATACGGCAAGAAGGGTGAGAAGGTTGTAAAGATGAACTACGATGCCATCGACCGCGGCGGCGAAGTAGTTAAGGTCGAGATTCCCGCAGAGTGGGCATCAATAGAGGTTAAGAAAGCCGAAGACAACCGCGACATACCCGCTTTCATCAGGGAGGTAATGGAGCCCATCAACAGGCTCAAGGGTGACGATCTGCCTGTCAGCGCATTTCGCAACAGGGAAGACGGAACTTTCCCCGCAGGTACCACTGCATTTGAAAAGAGAGGCATCGCCGTTCACATCCCGGAATGGATTCCTGCCAACTGCATCCAGTGCAACCAGTGTGCGTACGTTTGTCCTCATGCCGCCATCAGGCCGTTCCTTCTCACTGATGAGGAGGCAGCAGCAGCCCCGGCAGGTACTGCAACAATTCAGGGTATCGGTGGAACCAAGGCCTACAAGTTCAGGATGCAGGTGTCACTCTACGACTGTACCGGTTGCGGAAACTGTATCGATGTATGTCCGTCAAAAACCAAAGCCCTGGAATTCAAACTGTTTGAATCACAGATGGCTGAAGGCGAAAGATGGAAATACATGCATGATAAGGTTGGATACAAGGAGACTGTTGTCGACAAATTTACCAACGTCAAGAACAGCCAGTTCGCACAGCCACTGTTCGAGTTCTCGGGTGCATGTGCAGGCTGCGGCGAAACACCATATATCAAGGCCATTACCCAGCTTTATGGTGACAGAATGATTGTCACCAACGCTACAGGATGCTCTTCCATTTACGGAGGTTCGGCTCCGGCAACTCCCTATACTGTCAACAGCAAGGGAGAAGGTCCGGCTTGGGCTAACTCACTCTTTGAAGACAATGCTGAATACGGATTCGGTGTTGCCATCGGAGCAACCCAACTGAGAGACCGCATAGCCAGGCTAATGAACGAGTACCTGTCAAATGGCCAGACAAGCCCTGAGACAAAAGTTGCTTTTGAAGAGTGGCTTGCAGCCAAGGATGACGCGATGGCATCAAAACAGGTTAGCGAGAAGGTACTGGCAGCATGCCAGAAGGATGGCTCGGCAGTAGCAAAAGAGATAATAGCTCTCAAAGACTACCTGGTGAAGAAATCGTTCTGGATATTCGGCGGAGATGGCTGGGCATACGATATTGGTTTCGGTGGTCTCGACCACGTAATCGCTTCGGGCGCAGATGTGAATATCCTTGTAATGGACACCGAGGTTTACTCGAATACCGGCGGACAGGCCTCTAAGGCTACACCGGTGGGTGCAGTTGCGAAGTTTGCTGCCGCAGGCAAGCAGATACGCAAGAAGGACCTCGGCATGATGGCCATGACATACGGATATGTCTATGTCGCACAGGTGGCCATGGGCGCGAACCAGAACCAGTATTTCAAGGCAATAAGGGAGGCAGAAGCCTATCCCGGACCCTCATTGGTAATTGCATATGCACCATGTATTGCTCACGGCCTCAGGGATGGAATGGGTAAAACCCAGGCCCAGGCTGACTTCGCCGTCCAGGCAGGTTACTGGCATCTTTACCGGTACAACCCGATGCTTGAGGCAGAAGGCAAGAACCCCTTCACCCTCGATTCAAAAGAGCCTGACTGGAGCAAGTTCCAGGGCTTCCTGAATTCAGAGGTGAGATATACATCACTTATCCAGACATTCCCCGAGCAGGCTCAGGAACTCTTCAAGGCCGCCGAAGAGAATGCAAAATGGAGGTACCAGTCATACAAGAGACTCTCAACTATGCAGTATTAAAAAGCTGGTATTTTAAATGTTCAGCAGGAGAGGCTGTCCCACAAGGGCAGCCTCCTGCTTTTTATTCCCCTGAACTTACCCGTAAATACTGTAGCTTCTATTCTGACCTTTTGGTAATCATGTTCTTGCCACTGCTTAACCTTTTTATTAACTTTGTCCCTGGTATTACGGGGAAATGATGGGAAGAATTCTTGCTGTTGATTACGGAACAAAGAGATGCGGTATAGCTGTTACCGATCCTGCAGGAATAATCGCATCGCCCCTTTCAACAGTAAGAACTCACGATATCGAAACCTTTCTGCTGGAATATGACAGGAAAGAAACAATCGACGAATTTGTAATAGGCTATCCCCGACAGATGAACAATGAACCAAGCGAAGCAGCCAGGCAGATAGATATATTCATTGTAAGGCTTAAGAAACTCTTCCCGGGGAAAAACATTACACTGGTGGATGAGCGTTTTTCATCAAAGTCGGCAATGCAGGCAATGATCGATGGCGGTGTAAGGAAGATAAAGAGGCAGGACAAGGCAATGGTAGACAGAATAAGTGCCTCTATCATTCTTCAGGTTTTCATGGAGACTAACGCGAACAAAAGGAATTAATAATGATATATCCGGTTTATGTGTATGGCCACCCTGTTCTTCGAAGAGAGGCTGAAGATATAGACAATGACTTTCCGGCACTGAATGAGCTTATCAGCGACATGTTCGAAACCATGTACCATGCCGATGGTGTGGGCCTTGCGGCTCCGCAGATTGGAAAGTCCATAAGGCTATTCGTTGTCGATGGCACTCCCCTTTCAGAAGATGACCCGGAAATGGAAGGTTACAAAAGAGTGTTCATCAACGCGCGAATAACTGAGAGATCAGGTGAAATAGTGCCGATGACCGAGGGTTGCCTCAGTATACCTAACCTGAGGGAAGAGGTGAACCGCGAATCTTACCTCAGAATGACCTGGTACGATGAAAACTGGAATTTTCATGATGAGGTATTCACAGGCTACAAGGCAAGGGTAATCCAGCATGAGTATGACCATCTCGACGGGGTGCTCTTCACCGACAAGGTCAGCCCACTGAGAAGAAGGCTTCTGCAGCGCAAACTCAATGATATCAGCAAAGGTCACTTCGAGGCCTCCTATAAAACTATGCTCCCGGGCCGGCGATTCAGATAAAATTTTTATAACTTTATGCAGTCATCGCTGTATTCGTGCTGCATAAGGAGATACCCTTCATCAGGCTGGTGGTCCCTCTCTGCCTCGGGATACTGACAGGATTCCTGTCGGAAACAGCCATTTTACCACTAATCATAATGGCTCTGGCCGCTTCCATTCTTATTACAATCACCCTTTTCAGGAAAGGTATGCGTGATGATGTAATGTATGGTACAGCCCTGAGCCTGTTGATCTTCACCGCCGGTTTCTTGCTTCTGAGAGCAGAGCTGTCGCGTCCTTCAGTACTCGATGAGGGAAAGACAACGACATTGTTGTGCCGTGTGAAGACATTTCCGGAGAAGAAGCCGGCAAGCCATGCAGTAATGATGAAGCTGGTGTCTGAGATCGATGAATCAGGAAACGTAACAGACCTTAAAGGCAATATCCTGATTTACATTACAGGCTATGACTCCACCCCACCTCCCCTTCTTCCCGGCGACCTGATGCTGTTACAGGCTGAACCGGCAGCCTTCTCAAACCGGGGAAATCCCTTTGAATTTGACTACAAGGCATTCATGTTGAAAAAGGGCACCAGGTATCATGCATTCGTAAGAAGCAGCTCTGTCATTGAAATACACCAACCCGCGCGAAGGCATTTCAGGGATTTAGCCCTGATAACAGGAAAAAAGATATCTGTTCTATACAGAGATCTGGGTATGGAGGAGCAGAACGCGGCCCTGCTATCGGCTCTTACACTCGGACAGAAAGAGATGATTGACGATACCCTCAGGGAGAACTTCGCCAGGGCCGGAGTGATGCATGTTATGGCGGTATCAGGCCTGCATGCCGGTGTTGTAAGCATGTTTGTCTACGGTTTGATGTTCTTCATGGGCCGGAGACTCAGAATATTAAGGGTTCTTCTTTCAATAGCCGTGCTATGGGGATTTGCCTTTATAACCGGTCTGCCTCCTTCGGTTGAGAGGGCCTCACTGATGTTCACATTCCTTCATGCCGGACGATTGCTGAAAAGATCGGTAAACAGTATCAACTCATTACTTGCTGCGGCATTCTTTATGCTCGTACTGAAACCCTCCGACCTGACTTCCATCAGTTTCCAGCTTTCATTCTCGGCTGTTCTCTTCATTTCTCTCTTCTTCAGAAAAGCCGCAGGGATCCTCCGCACAGGCTTTCTGCCTGCAGACAGGGTGATTCAGCTGGCGATAGTGTCGGTACTGGCTCAGGCAGGCACCCTCCCATTTACCCTCAATGCCTTCGGACGCTTTCCGGCCTGGTTCCTGCCGGCCAACATAATTATTATACCTCTGGCCTCAGCAATCATTATCGGAGCCTTCATTATGATAATCTGTTCTCCGGTACCGGCTATTGCAATGTTTCTGGCAAAACTGCTTAATCACCTTACCTCTATTGCGATAAAGCTGACTGCATCATTTGCAGAATTGCCCGGACAGGCATCGGGAATGACAGTTACACCCCCCTGGCCTGAAACACTGGCCCTTTTGTTATTCATTGCAGTGGCCTTGCATACTATTCTGATCAGAAAGGATAAGTCGATACTTGTACCATTGGTGGTCATGATGCCTCTGTTAACTATCTCTACAGCAAGGTTCCTGAAAACTCATTATTCGGCAGAGGTGGTTATCTACAACACACACGGTGGACTGATGACGGGGTTCAGAACCGGGAACCACCTGGTGATTGTTGCGGATTCAACTGCCGCAACTGCCGCGGCTGAAAGGCATATAGCATCACTACCGGTGAAAAGTGAGTATCATTTGATTGATAGTTTCCCTGTTCAGATATGTTTCATGGGAAGATCGTTCATTATTGATAACAACGTTACCCTCAAAACGCTCAACACCTATAAGTCTGATTATATAGTTATTAACAGGCTGCCCCGCAATTACCTGCCACCAACCCTGCCACACGCAGGCGAAATAATTGTTACCTCAGGGCAGGGTGCCGTCTTAATAACTGCAGAAGAAGATACTGGTGCGTACCGGACACCCATTCATTTCATTCAGACCGGCGGTTCCAGATTGTTAAAAATTCCTTCTGCTGATCCGAAAAAGAGGAAAAACCTTGAATAATCGGGAATTAAAGTATTATTTTGGTCTGTTTTTTTCAATTCTGGTCTGACGATGAGAATAGTAATTGCGGGAGCAGGTGAGGTAGGAACGCATCTGGCAAAGATGCTTGCAAATGACAATCATGAGATTATTCTCATCGATACTGAGGAGTTGCGCCTGAAGCCGATCGATGCCTCTCTCGATGTGCTCACCTATCATGGTTCAGCCACATCGGTAAATATTCTCAAGGAGACAATCGGGAAAAAGACTGACCTGTTCATTGCTGTTGCGCATTCTGAAGATACGAATATCACCTCGGCAATTCTCGCCAAGAGGCTCGGCGCTGAGAAGACATTCGCCCGTATTGATAATATGGAGTACCTCGAGAAGGGAACCAGCGATTTCTTCTTCAGCCTGGGAATTGACCATATGATCTACCCCGAATACATTGCGGCACAGGAGGTTCTCGGACTTCTTCACGAAACAGGAACCACAGAATTCGTCGAGTTCTCGGGAGGAAAGCTGATGCTCTATGTACAGAAGCTTGAGGAAAACGCCCCTATACTTAACAAGAGCCTCCAGGAGATTGCTGAGAGCTTCAAGACCCATCATTACAGGGCTGTGGCCATCAAGCGCAACGAGCGAACGATAATCCCGAGGGGTAGTGAGCAATTTCAGGCCGGTGACCTTGCCTTCGTTGTGAGCACCCCTGAAGGTATCGACGAAATGATGCTCTTTTCCGGCAAGGAGAACTTCGAGGCAAAGCGGATAATGATACTCGGCGGCAGCCGCATCGGAAAGCATGTTGCCACTGAAATGCAGAAGGAGAGTGAAGTAAAGCTGATTGACAAAGATCTTGAAAAGTGCCAGATACTGGCCGATATGCTTGACAACACGCTGGTTATCAACGGCGACGGCAGAAATGTTGAGCTTCTTGAGGAAGAGGGAATTAAAAGAATGGATGCTTTTGTGGCAGTTACCGGAAACTCTGAGACCAACATCCTCTCATGTCTGCTGGCAAAGAAGCTGGGCGTGAAAAGAACTATTGCAGAGGTTGAAAACATGGAGTATATCAGCCTTGCTGAGAACACAGGCATTGACACCATTATAAACAAGAAGATCTCTGCCGCCAGCCGCATCTTTATGCACACAACCAATCCGAACATCACCGAAATCAAGTGCATGACCGGAACCGACGCCGAGGCGCTTGAGTTCCTGGTTCCTGAAGGATCGCTGATAACCACTGCTCCGTTGAGGGATATAGGATTCCCCAAGGATGCACTTGTGGGAGGGGGAATTCGTGATAACAAGCCGTTTATTGCAACAGGCGACACCCGGATTATGGCCAACGACCGGATTGTTATTTTTGCCCTTCCGTCTGGGATGAAAAAACTCTCCAAGTTCTTCGAATAGACCGATGATAAACTTCCGTACCGTTCTCAGAGTCTTTGGAGCCCTGCTGATGCTCGAATCAGTTGCGATGGCCCTCGCACTGATGGTGTCGTTCATCTATAAAGAACATCATGCCTTCTCACTTTTCCTGGCAGTGGGAATCACATTCTTCTCGGGTTTCATTCTTCACGTTCCTTTCAAGAAAGGGGAGATTGCAATCGGTCGAAGGGAAGGGTACGTGATTGTTACAGGGTCATGGTTATTGTTCTCATTTTTCGGCACACTGCCATTTTTACTGACAGGTTCGATTCCATCATTCACCGATTCATTCTTTGAAACAATCTCTGGCTTTACAACCACTGGTGCTTCAGTACTAAGTGATATAGAGTCCTTACCCAGGAGTGTTCTCTTTTGGAGAAGCATAACCCAATGGATGGGGGGTATGGGAATAATTGTTCTTTCACTGGCGATAATAGGGGAAATAAAAATCGGAAATTTTCAGTTGTTTGCTGCTGAAGTCCCTGGTGTTACCAAAGATAAACTGCATCCAAAAGTAAAGGAGACGGCCAAGAGGTTATGGGTAATATATGTAGTATTCACACTAACAGAGACAGTTCTGCTGGTTATCGGAGGAATGTCGTTATTCGATGCAGTGTGTCATTCATTCACAACAATGGCAACAGGCGGTTACAGTACAAAGAATGCAAGCATTGCCGCCTATGAGTCTCCGTTTATTCATGCAGTTATAACATTCTTCATGTTCCTTGCAGGAGTCAATTTTGCTCTTGCATATTTTGCGATTAAGGGGAATTTCCGGAAGATACTCAACAACGACGAATTCAGGTTCTATGCAACTGTATGTATATCATTCACTCTAATAGTATCTGCAGTACTATGGCTGAGGAACGGTTATTCTCCGCTTAACTCTGTTCTATACGGATCGTTCCAGGTAGTTTCTATTATCACAACAACCGGCTTTGCAACTGCTGACTATCAATTATGGGGATCATTCCTGTTGATGGTAATATTCCTGCTTATGTTCACCGGAGGGTCAACCGGTTCGACAGGTGGAGGAATCAAGATGCTGAGATTGCTTATTCTAACCCGTAACAGCAGACAGGAACTGCACAGGCTGCTGCATCCAAATGCAGTTCTTCCTGTAAGAATTAACGGTAAGGCTATACAACCGGCACTTATAAACAACGTTCTGGCTTTTGTGGTACTATACTTTCTGATCACAGGCATCAGTATCGCGATAATATCTTTAATGGGATATGACGTACAAACCTCATTCGGTGCTGTAGCGGCCTCATTAGGGAATATCGGACCCGGAATAGGTGATGTCGGACCGGCTGATAATTATGCCCACTTTCCGGTTCTGGGTAAGTGGTATCTATCTTTTCTTATGCTTGTCGGAAGATTGGAACTATTTACCGTTCTGGTGCTCTTCTCAAGAAGTTTCTACAAGAGCTGAACAAGGGCAGGGATCAATATTCAAGAATGCCCAGACCCTGTCTTACGATTACCGGCTCCTCACCCGTGCAGTCAACAATGGTCGAAGCTTCATTATGGCCAAAACCTCCATCGACAACCATATCGGCAAAGTCACGGTACTTCTCATAGATAAGCTCAGGGTCTGTAGTATATTCAATTATTTCGTCAGGATCGTGAATTGAGGTTGTCATTATCGGCCGGCCCAGTTCGCGAACTATATCCACTGCTATCCTGCTGGCAGGCATCCTGATACCTACGGTCTTCTTCCTGTTTCTAAACATCTTGGGAATCTGATTGTTGGCATGCACAATAAATGTAAATGGACCTGGCAGGTTCCTTTTCAGAAGCTTGAAGATATTGTTGTCACGTATAAGGGTGTACTCAGAGAGCTGACTCATGCTGTGGAAGATGAGTGACATATCGGGATTATCGGGGTTGAGGCCCTTGAAACGAGCTATCTTCTCAATTGCCCTTCCGGCATTTATATCACAACCCATTGCATAGACTGTGTCAGTGGGATATATTACCACACCCCCTGACTCAAGCACCCCGGTAACCTTTCTGACCTCCCGGGGATTAGGGTTCTCCTCATATATCTTGACTATCATAGCCATTGACCGGCAAAAATAACCTAAAATGAATAAACAGCAAAACCAACCTCGCGCTCTGCGCCCTCTGCCCTGCACCCCGTGCCCCATACCCTGGCCAGGAGGAAGCAATCGTTAATCGTTAATCGTTAATCGTTAATCGTTAATCGTTAATCTCAAATCAAAAAGGGTAAGCTACTCATATCGCACCGCTACAACCGCCTACCCTTGCTACCTTCCGGTCCTGGGGGAGTTCAGCAGGAGCTGGTCGTATGAGACTTACCCCGTGCAAAAGTACAAATAATAGCTTACCCGGCAAAACAATAAAAGCTCTAATTTCATAATTGTCAAATTGGCTTATCTTTGTCTGTTGCCCTGCCACAACCTGACCAGGGTGTCTCTTTAACAACCAATTTCATAAACGACATGGACCTTTCCGTAATAATTCCGGTTTATAATGAAGATGAGTCGCTTGCAGAACTCGAACAATGGATTGACAGAGTCTGCCGGGAAAAGGGAATAAGCTATGAGGCCATCTTTGTCGATGATGGCAGTTCTGACGGTTCATGGCAGGTCATCGAAAAACTATCTGCATCCAATCCATCCGTTAAGGGCATAAGGTTCCGTCGCAACTACGGAAAGGCAGCTGCACTGCACACCGGTTTTGAAGCTGCCTCTGGCGGGGTTTTAATCACCATGGACGCAGACCTGCAGGACTCACCCGATGAGATACCGGCACTAATGAATATGATAATCCAGGATGGATACGACATGGTATCAGGATGGAAAAAGAAGAGATACGACCCGTTTGTCAAGCGTGTTACAAGCCGGTTCTACAACAGTACAGCCCGATGGGCTTCGGGAATAAAGCTTCATGACTTCAATTGCGGACTTAAGGCATACCGGTCAGAGGTGGCAAAAAGCATCGAGGTATACGGAGAGATGCACCGCTATATGCCGATGCTTGCCAAAGAGGCTGGTTTTCACAGGATAGGCGAAAAAGTGGTCGAACACCGGGCCCGCAAGTATGGCGTTACAAAGTACGGGCTGGACAGGTTCGTTAAGGGTTATCTCGATCTTCTGACAGTGGGCTTCATTACCAGATTCGGCAAGAGCCCGATGCACCTGTTCGGTTCGCTTGGTACGCTTATGTTTCTGGTTGGACTGGCGATGGCGATAGTTGTAGGTGCGAAAAAGATCTACTATCTGAATCACGGCCTGAGGGCCCCTCTTGTAACTGACAGCCCTTACTTTTATATAGGTCTCACCGCCATGATGCTGGGAACATTTCTTTTCATGACAGGCTTCCTGGGGGAGCTTTTAACCCGTAACGCCCCTGAACGTAACCGGTATCAGATTAGGGATAAGAGAAACCTGTAACAGGTTATACGGCTAACCGTCAGGTGAAACCCTGAATAATGTTACCTACTTTAAAGTATAGGGATTGAATCGATAGATATCCCTGGCCAGTAGATTGGGCCCCACATATCCTGTCCCGATAAATGCAAGATCACTTATAATCATTGTTAATACAGAAGTCCTTGCAGATCCCGGAAATTCCTCAACGGCTGTCCATGTATCAGAGACATCATCATAACTCCAGATGTCTTTATAAAGAGTTGAACCGTTGATACCAAGTCCAAAGAACCCCTTTCCATTCAGTGCAAATCCTGTTGCACCAGCCCTGGGTTCTCCCGGAAAATCTGACATTCTGACCCAATTACCATCAACAGTATTGTATGACCATACTTCAGATGTGGCATTTCCCTCTTTGTTTCTGCCACAAATGAGGTAGATCTTACCGTCTATAGCGAAAGATGCTGCCAGGGAGTTC
>CAYUOS010000018.1:0-11272 GCA_964446435.1 uncultured Rikenellaceae bacterium
CGGTACCACAGCCAATCCGACCACGATGGTTTATGAAGGAACCGAGACCTCCTTCCTGGCTCAGTTACTCGTGCCCGGAACCAGGTATTACTGGAAGGTCGTTGCGTACAACGCGAATGGCTCATCCCAGTTTGTACCTGTGTGGTCGTTCGCGATCGTCAGGCAGGCTCAGCTGGCCGAGAGTTTTGAGAATGAGTGGTCGCCACCGGCCGGATGGATGATCGATGCTTCTTCAAACTGGTGGATATCAGATAACTACCAATTCCATGGGAAAACTTCTATACATATGTATGCCGGATCGACTCCCAGGAAACTGCAGACACCACTTCTGGCCCCGGTAAATGGAGACAAGTTTGAGTTATATGCCTTTACCGCATCATCGACGTGGCAGAGGATACAGCTCTTCCGGTCTTCTGACAGGAACACCTGGACACCCATCGGTGACGAGATTGTTGTGGTTCCGCAGAAATGGACAGCCTTGAGTGTCGATCTCTCGTCTCTTGCCGGGGGCCAGTACTATTTCGGCATCGGCATCTACTATGCAGCAGGTGGCAGCGGTTCTTATGTTTACCTCGATCATGTGACAGGTCCAGATATAGTACCCGTCACTCCCGGACCGGCCCGTGAGCCGAATCCTGTCCATGGAGACAGCTGGTTTCCCCTCAGCAAGCCTCTGAAGTGGTGGCCCGGCAGCACGGGAGGTGTTCCCGCAGGTTACAAGATTTACATAGGAACCGACGGAGGTGGCGTCAGCAGGCCGACGAACATTGCTAACGGCACGGTGGTGAGCAAGGAGTCGTGGGTTCCCCCGACAGCACTGGCAGCCTCAACACTCTATTACTGGCAGATAGTGCCCTTCAACACTGCCGGTGATGCAGCAGGATGCCCCATTTGGAGCTTCACTTCTGGCCCTGCAGGAGGAATTCAGATAGGCGAGGATGATGAAGATTACCTCGACCAGCCAATCAATCCGTACTATAACTATAACTATACCCAGGCGATATACCTTCAGTCTGAAATCAACGTCAGCGGCCTCGACCTGAACAGAATATACTACCAGTGGAGCGGAGGTGCCGGTGGGGAAAAATGTCGCGACTGGGTGATTTATATCGGGCATACAACGAAGGCAACCTTTGATTCAAAAACTGACTGGGTGCCAGTGGCTCAGATGACAAAGGTGTTCGAAGGTCAGGTCGACCTGCCTGTCGCAGCGGGGTGGATTGGCATCGACCTCGATGTGCCTTTTGCCTACAACAACACCGACAACCTGGTTATTGCAGTGCATGAGTTCACTCCGGGATATGAGAGCGGCATATATTTCCTCGGTACAGACACCGAGACCAGTCGGGCCATTGTGTTCTATGATGACAATCTGAATCCTAATCCGGCCTCACCACCAACAGCCGATTTTGTCCACAAGGGAGTGGCCAATATCAGGATGCACTTTGGTGTTGATACCCGGGCCGGTAAGGTTGCCGGAGGCAACACCGAGGCATCGAAGCTACTGCTGTGGCCCAATCCCGCAAGCGATATAGTCTATCTGCAACTCAACAGCGATGCCGGTGCAGTTGAAAGAGTTGAAGTACTCGACCTTGCAGGCAGGGTGCTGATGGCAGCAACAGGAGAAACAATCAGGACGGCGGCACCGGGCAATGCATCCATGATAATGGTTGGCGATCAGGCTCGCAGTACCTACATGCTTGAAATTGGAAGACTGCCCAAAGGGACCTACATAGTAAGGGTCTCAGGCAAGGGAGTAGTGGCAACAGGAAGATTGATAAAATAATAGAATAGTGACATGAAATCAGGGGTCGGTATTTAGGCTTTTACTTGAATAGAAACGCTTCCGTGTCTGCCATGAATTCTGCCAGTGTCACTACGCGGGCGTAGCGGCCGGCCATCAGGGTAGTCAGCGTACTGGCATGAACCATTTCAGCCGGTATGTTTATGTCCCCGTACTGCAGGTCACGTGAGGCACAGGCATCGGCCACCACTATGCAGTCGAAGCCATAGTCGGAGGCGGCCCGAACAGTAGCCTCAACACACATGTGAGTCTGCATTCCTGTAATTACAAGCCTGTTGACACCGCTATACCTCATATAGTCGTAAAGGTCGGTGCCGAGGAAGCTGTTTACTGCCTGCTTCGTTATTATCTTTTCACCTGCAATGGGCGCCACGTTCTTGTGGATCTCCTCGCCACGCTGTGCGCTGTGCTTCACATGCACCACCGGCAGCTTCGCATCGCGGAATGCCTTCAGCACGTCGCGGGCAGCAAGGCTTGCTTCCAGCGCCCCGACCGGCCCTGAACCATCGGTGGGAAAATAGAACTCCTGGATATCGACAATCACAAGTGCGGTTTTGACACTGCCGGGCGTCTGCGCCGTAAGGCCAGAAGCGGCAATAATCAATGCCATAATTAGGGAGGCTATCGCTTTCATATCATTATTGTTAAGGTAACCTTTTCAGCAAACTTACATAAAATTTTGCGCATGTGAAGTACCGGCAGGACAAACAAAAACCTGCCCAGGCCCAACGACAGGAGGGTGGTATCAGTTTATCAATCGCAGAAACGAGGTAATGGTTGCTGTCTGTTATTGAGTATCTGCAAAGCGCACCTTCGGTGATGACCCAGGCTGTCAGCGAATGGTACCATGTCATAATCAGCAAACAGGTCTTCGCACGTATCGCCGGCTACCGTCAGAACGTCAAGTCAAGCTTTCTGGCCTTCAGTAATGCCAGGGCAATTGTGAAGACACCGACCTGGATTGACATGCCCTTCAAATATGTTCCCTTTAAATTATGCAGCCTGGTGAAGAGGATAATGTGAGCAGCTTACGAAAATTGCAGCTGCTTCACACCCTGCCTCTGGTGATATTTCCTGCTACTGTAGCCTGTAGTTAATCGGAATTGCAAATCTTACTCTTACCGGCCGGGCATTCTGCTTGCCTGGTGTCCAGACAGGAGAAGA
The DNA here is from genome assembly GCA_964446435.1 of uncultured Rikenellaceae bacterium. Classification (GTDB taxonomy): domain Bacteria; phylum Bacteroidota; class Bacteroidia; order Bacteroidales; family VadinHA17; genus SLNP01. The sequence continues at coordinate 2,969 of CAYUOS010000018.1, forward strand.
GCTGACAACCCTCATTGCCTCCTCATCAAGATAACGATCGATGCCCTTTATGACCTTTACATTAGACACTGTTCCGTCAGGCTCAACCATAAATGAGACTATTACCCGACCCTGTATTCCGTTCTGTCTCGGAATCTCGGGATAGCTGATCCGTTCGTTTACCCACTGACTGAACCTGTCAAGGTCACCTCCCCTGAATTTTGGCATCTCCTCAACAGATATATAATGATCAGGCTCAAGGGGAGTTGTATCGCGGGGCACCTGATTATAAAGATAGTATGGCAGATCAGGCCTCCCTACCGGGTAATCCGAAAAAAGATCGAGGATATTCACCGGCACCATTGAGTCATCAATTATGTTTATCAACTCTGCGTATACAGGCATCTGTACCGGTTCAGGCTCAGGCTCTTTTTCAATTGTATGAGGAATCTCGTCAATGTCGATCGGATTCCATCCCTTGGTAAGGAAGGGATTATCATTAAGCTCATCTGTCGACCACTCGAATGAAATGAGCACAAGGCTCATAACAATGGCGGTTCCCAATAAGAAGAAAGTAGTCTTGCTCCTTTCCATATTGGCCCGGGGATTCTTCTTGCCAGTCATGATTTTCAGGTTTTTAGTTAAAAAAAAGGCTGTTGTCTTAACGTTTTTTAACAAACATCATACCATTGTAGAGGCACAGGAAAAATACTTCACTGCCCGGGTCGAATAATTCTGTAGTAATGATCGCACCTGCCAGCCTTTCTGGCAGAAAAGAAAGAAGGCCGGCTGTTTTGCAGTCCGGCCTCCTGTCGGTTATAACAGATGCCTGCGGTCTATTTCCGAAGCATTATTTAGAGAGATCGGGAAGTATAACCCTATCAATGACATGTACAACACCGTTGGTTGCCTGAACATTGAGCAGATTCGGCACCAGCGAAGCTTCGCGTCCGTTGGCATCGGTTATACTGAGAGTCTCAGGAGAGAGCTCAAAATTTCCATTGAGAGTGGTAATCGGGCCGCTCGAAAGATCGCTCGAGAAGGCATAGCCACCCACCACGTGGTATAGAAGTACTTTCGTAAGCAAGTCAACAGGGACGTCATCAAGACCGTCTACCTCAAGCTCATCAAGAAGTGCCACGAAAGCTGCATTAGTCGGAGCAAACACCGTGAACGGGCCACTCTTTGCAAGTACATCGGTCAAACCGGCCTTGATAACAGCCTGTACCAGTATCGAAAATTCAGGTGCAAGGCTTACTGCAAGCTCAACCAGATTCAGGGTCGGCGGAAACAGTACCTTGTCGATTACATGAATTACACCATTGCGCGCCTTACGATCAGTAATGAAAATGTCAGCACCATTAATTGTCGGGTAACCGGTTACATTGATTTCAACATAATAGCCTCCGGCTGTCTGAAAGAAACCATTGCTCAGCTGATTGCTGTACACTACATCACCAAACACATGGTAAAGAAGTATTTCCTGAAGGTTGGGAACCGAGGCTATGTTCTTCGGTGTAAGGCCAAGCTCAGCAAAAGCAACGTCTGTGGGTGCAAATATGGTAAGCTGGCTTCTCGAAACCATACCTGCCAGTCCGGCACGCGCAAGGGCTGCATTGAGCGTACCAAACGTAGGATTAGCTTTTGAATCAAACTTTGAAGGATCATCCTCAAGCGCAAAGTAGTCCGGCTCTCCATAGGAGGCAAGAACCTCAAGTATATTTGCAGAGGCCTCAATATCAGGCTCTGAACCACCAGGACGGATCTCCTCCTTGGAACAGGAGGCGATGAGAACTGCAAGGGCAGACACCAGAGCAACCTGGAGAATCCGCGTGCGACCAGTATTTCTTAATATTTCTGTTTTCATGATTTTACTTTTTAAAATTTTACTGTCATGTCAATACTTAAACATCAGAATTGTAATGTTTGTTCAATTATTTTATATATTTATTGTTCATTGTCCCCCTCTACTCTCTATATCTGCCGTTTACATAAAGCCTGCCAATAGAGCATTGCCTTATAAAGAGTAATAATTCAGAGAGAAAAAACTCCATCAGCATTGTCTCGGGCTTGAGCAGGGTAGATTCATCCCTTCCCCCGGCTGCATACTGCATTGAAATAGTCCGGGGAAAAGTGTGGCATTATGAATTTGTATATTTTTGCGGTTCGTAAGATGAAGCTTTTCAGGGTCATATCGCTGCTGTTTGCCGTTGGCTTCCTGTTTGTGGCCGCAGCTGAGGCATATGGACAGTCGGTGACCATCATTGTAAAAGATGAGGGGATGCTCCCGCTTCCCGGAGCCAATATACGCCTCACCAGCATAACCGATTCAACGCTTTGGTTCAGGGCTTCCGACCTGTCTGGAACAGCACGCTTTGATAGGTTAACTCCCGGAGATTACTTTCTGACTATAAGTTATGTAGGCTTCAACTCCATTGAGGCGACGATTGCAATTGGCGATGGCCACAGGGATATTGAATATATCATGGCCGAGGATGCCATAACCATGAATGAGGTGATAATAATCGCCCGCCGTCCGCTGATGCGCATGGAGGAGGACAAGATGATTATCGATACCGAAACGATAGCGGCAATAAGCACCAACACTCTCGAGATGCTTGAGAGCACGCCCGGCCTTCTGGTCGACCAGGATGGCGGAATTTACATCAGTAGTGCAACTCCTGCCACCATCTTCATCAATGGCCGTGAACAGAAGATGAGCAACCAGGATATTATGACAATCCTGCGCAGCCTTCCCCCTGGCAGCGTACAGCGCATTGAGGTAATCAGAACCCCTTCGGCAAGGTACGCCGCCACCAGTTCGGGGGGCATCATCAACGTCGTGCTTAAAAAGGGGGTCAGGATAGGCCGGTTTGGCTCGCTGAGGGCAGGCATGAACCAGGGAGTGTCGGGCAACAGGTTCACCGGTTTCAGCTTCAATAGCAGCGGCGACCGGAGTACCAGCTACCTGAACTTTGAGTACAGCCTTAACGGGATTCTTGAGGAGCTCGAAACGGCCAGGTCGCTCGCTCCTGACACAACCCTGTTCCAGGAGGCAGAAACCAGCCGCCGTTCAAACCAGGGGTATCTGGGCTACGGGATAAGCTACGACGCATCTGACAAGGTTGTGCTGAGCTACGACGGCAGAATAAACGCCTCAGGGCCACTCTCTGAAGGCACCAACAGTAACCTGATCAGAACATCCCACGGGCAGCTGCTGTCAGAAACCCTCAACAGTGTGAGCAACAGGTCTTCGTTCGTAAGCTTCAGGCAGGAGGCCGGCGCCCTCTTCCGTCCTGATACCCTGGGCTCAGAGCTTGACACCCGAATTTCATATACCTACATCACAAACAGCGGAAACCAGGAGTACAGCAACAGGTGGATAATGCCTGCGGCTACAGGTGTCACAGGGGCTGGCGATAATCTGCAGTACCGCCACTTCATACAGCTTCAGACAGACCTCACATACCAGCTTCCCCTGGAAATAAAGATGGAGGCCGGACTTAACAGCAGCTGGCAGGTATACGATAGCCGTGCCGACTATACAATATCTTTCGGGGGAACCAATGGTCCTGATCCGTTCCGTACAAACAGCTACAGCTATATTGAGCGTATCAATTCCGCTTACCTGCAAGCTTCGCGCCACATGGGGTGGAAGATCAACCTGAAGACCGGATTAAGGATGGAGCACACATATATGAAGGGGACTCAGACCATTCCCTCTGACACAAGTTTCGTGACCAGAAGTGCAAATCTCTTCCCATACCTCTATCTCAGCCGTCCGATAGGCTCAATAATGGGGTTCGAATTCCGTACCTATGCCATATACCGGAGGACAATTTCACGACCGGGATACGAAAGTCTCAATCCTGCCATCAGGTATGTTGACCAGTTTTTCTATGAGACCGGGAATCCGGCCCTCAAGCCCCAGTTCAACGACAACATCGAGGTCAACATCAGTCTCGACGACATGCCGATATTTGCGATAGGACGCAATTATACCAGTGACATCTTTGCCGGGGTTATCTACCGCGATCCGGTCAATGAGAACGTTGCTTTCAGAACCTTCGACAACCTGGGAACAAACAGGGAGACCTACTTCAGGATAATGGGTGGAATTCCGCCTACCGGCAGGTATTTCTTTTACGCTGGAGCACAATATAACCTGAACGAATATGACGGCATTTATGAAAACCGCGAGCTGACTTTCAGCCGCGGCAGCTGGAGGCTCTTCACCTATCATGCCCTTCGAATTACCCAAACCACCAGGCTCACAATGAGTGGATTCCTTGTCACCAGAGGACAGATGGGTTTCTACGAGCTCGAAGACTTCGGACAGCTGAACTTTGGTCTTAATCAGACATTTCTTGACCGCAAGCTGTCTGTCACCCTTAGCGCAAGGGATGTGCTGCGCTCAATGGTGAATGAGTTCACCCTCAACCAGGGATCCATCAGCACCACCGGCAAGCGCTATTCCGATACCCGAAGGTTCGGAATCAGCGCAACCTGGAACTTCGGCATACCCGACAGGAAGGAAAAGTCGGGAAAAATGAGTTTTGATCCCGATGACCTCTGATTCACAAAAGGTTTTGCTATTTTTATGGTAGGCATTTTTTTACGGGCATTGATATGAAACCGGCAGACAAATATCAAATCCACACCTACTCATACCTGGCATTGCGCAAGGCTGTGGGGTGGATCGGCATACTGCTGCCGGTTGTGCTGATGCTTGGAAATACAATCATTTTCGACGGACCCTTCCCAGGCACCTCCATCAGCCTCTACTATCATACCCCAATGCGTGATGTACTTGTAGGTGGGCTGTGCGCTGTGGCCCTTTTCCTCTTCTTTTATGCCGGTTACGACAGTTGGGACAACATAACAGGGAATCTTGCGGGATTCTTTGCACTGCTGGTAGCATGGTTTCCGGCCTCGGAGGCAGGTACGGGAGGAATTTCCAATGCAGTACATTTCATTGCCGCTGCTCTTTTTTTCGTCTCTCTTGCTGTCTTCTCACTGTTTCTCTTTACACGGAAAGACGATAATCCAACCCCTGAAAAGCTGAAGAGAAACATTGTATACGTTGTATGCGGACTGTTGATGCTGGCCTGCATGATAGCAATGCTGGTACATTTATCATTCAGCGGCGGCAGCACCGGATCAACACTTGTGTTCTGGGCAGAAACAGTAGCGCTGATAGCATTCGGCATATCTTGGCTTACCAAGGGAGGCACCCTTTACCCCGACAGGAAAACAGAAGAGGCCGACTGAATCAGCCGGCCCCTTCAATTCACCAAATGCCATCAGCCTAAGCTGTAGCAAAGATTGAGAGTCAGGGAAGAATTACCCTGTCGATAACATGTATAACACCATTGGATGCCTGAACATCGAGCAATGAAGGCACCAGGTTCGCTACACGACCTCTGGCATCGGTTATGCTGAGCGACTCAAGAGAGAGATTAAAACTGCCTTTCAGAGTCTCAACGGAACCACTTGAGAGACCACTTGAGAAGGCATAACCTGAAACAACATGGTAAAGCAGAACATCGGTGAGCACATCTACCGGTATGTCATCCAGACTGGTTGCACCAAGCTCTCCAAGAAGAGCCACGAAAGCTGCATTAGTCGGGGCAAATACGGTGAACGGACCACCAGTTGCAAGTACGTTGGTCAAACCGGCCTTGATGACAGCCTGCACCAGTATTGAAAACTCAGGGTCAAAACTGAGAGCCAGTTCTACAAGATTCCTGGTTGGCGGGAAGATCACCTTGTCGATTACGTGGATGACGCCATTACGGGCTTTAACATCAGCAGTGATAACATTTGCATCGTCAACCATGGGTCCTCCGTCAAGAGAAATCTTAACCCACGACCCATTGGCTGTCTCAAAATAGCCTTCTGAAAGCTGGTTGCTGTATACCACTCCGCCAAGAACATGGTATAGAAGGATTTCTCGAATGTTGGGAACCGACATTATATTCCTGGGGCTCAGACCCAGGGCTGCAAAAGCGGCATCTGTCGGTGCAAAAACCGTCAGCTGATTCCTTGAAACTATGCTTGCAAGACCTGTGCGGGCAAGAGCACTGTTGAGGGTTCCAAATGTCGGGTCAACCTGTGATATACCTTTTCCGTCTTCAACATCATCATAATCGATCTCACCAAAAGAGGCAAGAATATCGATTATATTCTCTTCATAAACATCACCTCCTATTGGAGTATACTCATTAGTCTCCTTTGAACAGGATGCAAGAAAAACTACAAGTGCGGAAACCAGTGCAATCTGAAGTATCCGTGCGCGACCAAAATTCTTAATTATTTCTGTTTTCATGATTAATTGTTTTTTAGTTATTTGTTTTGTCATGTCAGATAATAAACATCACCAATCAATATTTTGTTCATTATATTTGTGCTTTATTTATTCATTAATTTATATTAACCTCTTATTCTGTATTTTGCGAAAGTGTTATTTTTTACAGAAACCCCCATTGTTTTAAATACTGTTCGTCTGAAAACAGAAATTGCCCGCAGTCGGTTGACTGCAGGCAATTATGGTTTTATAGTCAGGAAGAATAATCTGCTACCTTGCCACAAGTTCACGTCCTTTGAACCTGAGGTTCATCCATGCTATTATCATGCCGGCGGTTGCAAACATTATCAGACTGTATATGGCCGGAGAGATTGTCATGGTCGGATTGTGAAGCAGGGTGGCTGCAATGGCAATTCCGAGCGTCCCGTTCTGAATTCCCGATTCAATCGATATGGTAATACTCTGGTCGATTCTTAGCTTCAACAGCCTGGCTGTTGAATAACCAACGAGTAGCATAGTAAGGTTGAGCGCAAGGGCTACAGGACCTGCCTGCTGAAAGAAGTTGACGAAGTTTTCCTTGTCGGCAAGAATGGCGGCAATTATTATTATGAACAGCAAAACGCCCGATGCTATTTTCACCGGCTTGCTCATTTTTTCTGCGAACGTCTTAGCCCTGGCCTTGATGAACATGCCAATGGTTACCGGTACAAGTGTAATAATTATAACACTTATCATTGTTTTCAGAACCGGTAGTGGAACATATTCACCAACCTCAAGGAAGTGGGCCAGTGAAAAGTTGACAATAAGTGGAATGGTTATTACCACGACCATGCTTGAGATTGCCGTCAGCGTGATAGAAAGGGCCGTATCTCCCCTCGATATGTGAGTTATCAGGTTCGAGGTGGGACCGCCCGGACAGGCAGCCAGGATCATTATGCCTACTGCAAGTTCAGGTGTACGCATGGGTATGATCATCAAAAGAAGGAATCCCACAAGGGGAAGGATAATAATCTGGTTTATTATCCCGATAGCTGCTGCCCTGGGATAGACGGCCACTCGCTTAAAGTCAGCCGGTGTGAGAGACAATCCCATTCCCAGCATAATAATACCAAGCGAGATGGGAAGCATAAGGTCTGTAAGGAAGTTAGTTTCCATAGTCGGGTGGTGTTTGGTTTTTGGTTGACAGGCAAATATAAACCATTATCATTTACAAGCAACGCATGTCTCCCTTCTGCCGCATCCTGACCATGCTGCTTTATACACCATCGCCGGCCCCCTGACTAACCAAGACAATGCTGCTTTGTGCTCCATGGCCTTCTCAACTGATGTACCCTGAGAACACATGACTGCACCGCAGTGTCTCTCTCTTCTGAGGAAGGCGACAATTAGGATTGATCGTTTATTATCAGTACCTTTGCCGAAATTTAATCAAAATTAAACCGGAGTATAATAAATGGGAAGATCACAGGAGTCATTCAACAAGAAAGAGGTAAGGAACAAGAAAGCAAAAAAGAGAAAAGAGAAGGAAGTGAAAAGACTGGCAAGAAAAGACCAGGGAAAGAGCTCTTTCGAAGACATGATTGCCTATGTTGATGAGTTCGGCAATATAACCTCCACCCCACCAGACCCCACCAGAAAGAAATCAGTAATTAATCCTGACGATATAGTTCTTGGAGCGACAGTTCGTGAACCAGGACCAGAGAACGAAAGGGAAAGAAAAGGCATTGTCACCCATTATAATGATTCAAAAGGTTATGGTTTTATAAGGGACCTTGCGACCGGGGAAAGTGTTTTCGTACACGCAAACAGTCTTGCTCAGCCTATAGCTGAGGGCAACAGGGTTTCGTTCGAGATCGGGGCCGGACAGAAAGGCCCGGCAGCCAATAACGTAAAGCTCATCCCCTAAAGGGCGCAGAGCCTGGGATTTCCGGATACCGTTTACCGTTAACCGTTCACCGTTTTGCTCCCATTCGGTCGCGAGCTCGCCTTTGGCTCGGTTCCGTTCACCGTTTACCGTT
>CAYUOS010000018.1:11372-32981 GCA_964446435.1 uncultured Rikenellaceae bacterium
ACCGTTTACCGTTTACCGTTTACCGTTTACCGTTATTACAAATACAACGGACCGTCGGGGCCGAGGGGAATACCCAGAATCATCCAGATTACCAGTAGCAGAATCCACCCCAAAGTCAGCAATACCGTATATGGCAGCATAGTCGAAATAATGGTTCCGATACCATATTTCTCGTCATACTTCTGGGCAAATGTAACTATCAGGGCAAAGTAGCTCATCATTGGAGTTATAAGATTGGTAACCGAATCTCCTATGCGGAATGCCGCCTGCGTAAGTCCGGGATGATAAGGAGGATCGATCAGCATGAGCATGGGTATGAAGACCGGGGCCATGATTGCCCATTTTGCAGAGGCACTTCCCATAAACATGTTGATGAATGCCGACAACAGTACGAAGGCAACAATTAGGGTAATTCCTGTCAGTCCAATGGCCTGCAATCCGTGAGCTCCCTTGATGGCGAAGATTATTCCGAGATTGCTGTAATTGAAGAAGTATACAAACTGGGCGGCGAAGAAGACCAGTACAATATACCCGCCCATACCGCTCATCGACTGGCCTATGTATTTGGCGACATGTTTGTCATTCTTGATTGTTCCCACTATTATGCCATACACGAGCCCCGGTATAAAGAACATGAGCAGGATACCGATGATAATGCCGTTAAAGAAGGGGGAGTGAAGTACCGACCCGGTGTCTGGATCGCGGAAAATGCCGTTCTGTGGTATCACGGTAAAAGCCAGGGCGACAACTGTAACCAAGAGAGCTATCCCGGCCCATCTCAATCCCTTTTTCTCTCCCTTTGTTAACTGTACGATAGGAAGCCTCTCTGCATTGCCGGAGTATCTGCCAAGCCGTGGCTCTACGATTCTCTCCGTTACCCACGTTCCAACTATAACGACCACGAAGCTGGAAACAAACATAAAGTAATAGTTCACGGCCGGATTTACCACCATTTCCGTATCAATCATCTGCGCCGCCGACTGTGAAATTCCTGCCAGAATCGGATCGATCGAACCTATAAAGAAATTGGCTCCGAAGCCACCGCTGACACCACAGAAGGCAGCCGCAAGTCCGGCCATAGGGTGGCGCCCCAGTGCGTGAAATATCATTGCTCCGAGCGGGATCAGGATTACATATCCGGCTTCCGAGGCAAGATGCGATAGTATACCTGCCATCACGATAGCCCCTGTCACCAGTTTCGGCGGAGCGCTCAGCACCAGAGACCGTATCATTGTGGTAAAGAGCCCAGAGCCTTCGGCGACCCCTATTCCAACCATTACCACCAGTACATATCCAAGGGGAGGAAACCTGAGGAAGTTGTTGATCAGGTTGGTATACATCCACCTTATCCCGTCTCCGCTAAGCAGGTTCTTGGCAACAATAATGCTGCCGTCGACGGGGTGTTCGGCCTGGGCTCCCAATGCATGCCCTATCCATGACATAAGCACAACAAACAGCGCCAGCAATGCAAAAAGAGTTGCAGGATGCGGCAACCTATTACCGATTATCTCTACATAATCAAGTGAGCGGGCAAAAGCTTTTCCCGATTTGGTGCGTAACCAACTTAAAAACCTTTTCATATTTTCATATAGTTTCTGTTTCTGCTTCGGTTGCTATCGTGCCGGGTAAAAGCAAACCCGATAAGCGGCAAAGATAGAATTATCCCTGAAAAAGGGAACAGCAATCATCTGAGCGCGCAGTTCATAGAGAAAGCTTTTTCCCGGCTTAGTAAGAATGCAGCTGAAAGGCTGATAAAGAGTTGACGGGCAGATAATCTAAATAATATTGTTGTTTATTCTTATATTTGCTATTATACAGTTAAATCTAAAATATCTGTTCTATTGAAATAAGTTGGCGAGCCTGTTATGACATTAAAAAAAGAACCGGAAGAGGAGATGACATATTTTACAGAATTATTGAAGTATGTCATTGAACACACCAGAAGTTCGGTTGCCGTACACGATACTGAAATGAACTATGTGTATGTCAGCAACAGGTACTATGATGATATGCGTCTTAGTGACACGAATATTATCGGTCGGAATCATTACGAGATCTTTCCAAACCTGCCTGATCATATCAAAGAAGCTCACAGGAGGGCACTTAACGGCGAAATTGTAAATGCAGAGTCGGATACCCTGCAATGGCCTGACGGCAGGGTTGACTGGGCAAACTGGCAGTCTCGCCCATGGTACGGAGCTGATGGTTCAATAAAAGGAATTATTATCTACATTGAAGTATTGACCGGACAAAAGCTCGCCGAAGAAAAACTTAAAAACCAGCAGCTCCTGATCTCCGAAATGGGCAGGGTCGCAAAAATAGGGGGCTGGGAGTTTGATGCAGAAACTGGAGAAGCCACCTGGACCGATGAAACTGCTATTATCCATGATATGGAACCGGGCAGCAAAATAACAGTTGTTGAGGGTATTACTTTTTATAAACCTGAGTCAAGAAAGAGACTCGAAACCGCCATTAATGAAGCCATTGAACTGGCAAAGCCATATGATCTTGAACTTGAGCTGATTACGGCCAGAGGCAATGAAAAATGGGTGCAAACCATCGGCAATCCAATTGTAGAAAAAGGAAAAGTAGTTAAGGTTCGTGGTTCTTTTCAGGATATTACCGAAAGAAAAAAAAATCAGGAGGACCTGATCGCTGCAAAGGAAAAGGCCGAGGAGAGCGACAGGCTTAAAACCGCTTTTCTGAACAATATATCGCATGAGATCAGAACACCCATGAATGCAATAGTCGGTTTTTCAGCAATGCTTTCTGATCCGGGTCTCGATGATGTCTCAAAGAAATCATTTACAGAGACAATTATTCAAAGCAGCGATCAGTTGCTCGCTATCATAAATGACATTGTAGACATTTCAAATATTGAGGCCGGCATTGTTAAACTGGCTGATAATACCATCAGAATAAACGATGTGTTCAGAAGGATGGAAGAGATGTTCAGGCTGAAGGCAAATGAAACAGGGATAGAATTTAGCAGCACAACTCCTCTTCCTGATAATGAAGCCGTTGTTATTGCAGATTCAACCAAATTTGCACAAATACTGACCAACCTTCTAAGCAATGCATTCAAATTTACCGCCACAGGCAAAATAAATCTGGGCTACAGAAAGAGGGGGCAATTTTATGAATTCCGGGTATCAGACACCGGGATCGGAATATCTCACGACAAACTTTTAAAAATATTTGACAGGTTTTACCAGGTAGGGAATGAGTTGTCACGGGCACATGAAGGGACAGGACTGGGGCTTTCTATCTGCAAGGCCTACGTAGAACTGATGGGCGGAAAAATATGGGCAGTGTCGGAACCGGAAAAAGGATCTGCTTTTTACTTTACCCTGCCAGACAACAAACCTGAACCATCAAAAGAATCCAAAGCTTCAAAACCCGCCAAAATCCATTTTGGTAAGGTTTTGCATATTCTTGTAGCAGAGGATGATGAGGTTAGCGCAATGCTTCTGTTGAAGTATCTGGCATTGCCTGAGTTCAGGGTCACTATTGTCGGTACGGGTAGCGAAGCAGTTGAGGTCATCAACTCGGATGAACCTGTCGATCTGGTGCTGATGGATCTGAAAATGCCCGGAATGGACGGATTCGAAGCCACCAGGCTCATCAGGAAGAACAAACCACATATTCCAATCATTGCACAGACAGCTTATGCTCTTTCCGATGACAGGGAAAGAGCCCTGGCAATTGGATGTAATGATCTTATCACAAAGCCCTTCCGAAAAGATTATTTATTGAGGAAGATCCTGGAACATCTGCAGGATTGATTCCAGAACAGATTGCCGGCAAAACTGCTACGGCAGCAAATAAAAATGTGCGTGTAGCCATCCTCGATGAACCCCACCCGGTCGCGCCGGTAAACCAGGCTCGTTATAATTGTAGGTGCTTCTGTCCATTTTGCTCCTTCAGGGCGTGCAGGCATCTTGATGGGTACTGACTCCTGGTAGGGAACCAGCATTGAAAACGCTATCTGCTTACCATCAGGTGACCATGTGACGTTCGAAGGTGATTTTTCGAGTCTTGTTATCTGGGTAGCTCCTTCCAGTCCTATGTACTTAACAAATATCTGGCTACCCCTTGGTTCCCCCGAAGCAACGTAGGCAACACGTGAGCCGTCGGGAGACCAGACGGGTGAGCCGCCTCGGGTGAGGAAACGGTTGCGGCTGCCGTCGGCATTCATGATGTAGAGGTCGGAGGGGCGGGCGTCGTTTACCATGTCGACCCAGGCGCGGGTGTAGATTATCTCCCTTCCGTCGGGTGATATTACCGGTGACGAAACGCTTACCACATCTATAAAGTGTTCGAGCTTGAGCTTGCCGGCCTGCTGGCCGTTCATATGCAGGCAAAATGAAAGCATCAGGATCATCGCCGGCAATACAGTAAACAGTTTTTTTGTCGCTATTCTCATCTCTGTGTCAGTATTATGGGTTGTAAACGGTAATATACAATTTCTGACGGAATTTGAAGATTGCGGGGCTGAGCAACCTGACGATTCATATAAAGGAAAATTCCCTAACTTGTGGAGAAATACTGAGAGATGAACACGTTTTTCCTGAAAACCGTTTCGCTGGTAACCGCAGCAGCGGGTGTCGCCGGATGCAACTCCGAAAAGAAGGAGCCTCCCAGGCCAAACATCCTTTTTATCATGAGCGATGACCATGCTTATCAGGCATTAAGCGCATATGGACACGGACTCAACCAGACTCCCAATATTGACAGGCTGGCTGAAGAGGGGGCATTATTCACACGGGCTTGCGTCGGGAACTCGATTTCTGCACCCAGCAGGGCAACTCTGCTTACCGGTATGCACAGTCATGTTCATGGCAAGGTTGACAACCGGAAGCCGTTCAACTGGGATCAGCCCTCCTTTCCGAAGCTTATGCAGGCTAACGGGTACCAGACTGCAATGATAGGAAAGATACACCTTGACGGCATTCCGCAGGGATTTGACTTTTCGATGGTATTGCCCGGTCAGGGCCAGTATTACAATCCAGACTTCCTTGTTGACGGTGAAAGGGTCAGGATTGAAGGCTACTGTACCGATATCATTACCGACCTTACCCTCGACTGGCTGAACAACAAACGCGACCCCGACAAGCCCTTCATGCTTATGTACCACCAGAAGGCACCACACCGCAACTGGCAGCCGGCACCTGAATATCTCGACCTTTATGAGGATATAAGCTTCGAGCCTCCGGCAAACTTCTTCGACGACTATGAAGGCCGTGGCTCTGCTGCAAGGGAGCAGGAGATGGAGATTGCAAGGCATGCACGCTGGGGACATGACTTCAAGTTCCTTGTCGACCCGAATGGCGACACCACTGATATAGCAGTTCAGCTTCGGCGTTTCACTCCTGAGCAACGCGAACAGTGGCTTTCTGCATACACCCCAAAGAATGAGGCGATGAAGGCCGCGAACCTTACCGGCAGGGATCTGGCCCTATGGAAGTTCAACAGATATATAAAAGACTACCTCCGCACAATTAAGTCAGTAGATGACGGTGTGGGTGAAGTACTTGACTGGCTTGAGGAGAACGGGCTGGCTGAAAATACCATTGTCATCTACACCTCCGATCAGGGCTTTTTCCTCGGTGAACACGGATGGTTCGACAAGCGGTTCATGTACGAGGAGTCGTTCCGTACTCCTCTGCTGGTAAGATACCCGAAAGAGATAAAGGCCGGGACGAAGATCGATAAGCTGGTGCAGAACATCGACTTCGCACCCACCTTTCTCGACTATGCCGGCATTGAAATACCTGCTGAGATGCAGGGTGAGTCGTTTCGTCACCTGGTAAGCGGCAGAAGCAAAAAGTGGCGTGATGCCGTCTTCTACAGCTATTATGAATTCCCTGCCGAACATATGGTAAAGCGTCATTACGGCATTGCCACTGAAAGATACAAGCTGATGCATTTCTATTACGACGTCGACGAGTGGGAGATGTACGACCTCAAGACCGATCCTTCTGAGATGAAGAACATTTACAACGATCGTGCCTACTCAAAGGTACGCCAGGAGCTTCACAAAAGGCTTGACCAGATAAGGGAGTACTACGGTGACAGCGACGAACTTAACGAGAAGTTACTTAACGAGTTTCTGGAGGGAAGAGGAATTGAAAGGGTGCCGGTCAGGGCGGCAGCAAGGTAAGATTTCATAAGAAAATCCCGGAATCAAATTGTTCCGGGATTCTGTTCTGCGCCCTGCGCCCCCTGCTCTGAGCCCTGAGCCCTGAGCCCTGCGCCTACTTTGTGGCCGTTTCGTACCTGGCGCTGACGTCTTTCCAGTTTACAACCTTCCAGAAGTTCTCAACATAGTCGGGACGCTTGTTCTGATACTTCAGATAGTAAGCATGCTCCCATACGTCAAGACCCAGAATCGGCTTGCCCTTGATGGGCGAAATATCCATGAGGGGGTTGTCCTGGTTAGGTGTGCTGCCAACTGCAAGCTTACCTTCAGGAGTAACCACCAGCCATGCCCAGCCGCTGCCGAAGCGCGTCTTGCCGGCATTGCCGAACAACTCCTTAAACTTCTCCATTGAACCAAAAGCCTCATCGATGGCCTTTGACAGGGCAGCCGAGGGCTCGCCGCCATCGGGGCTCATATTGCTCCAGAACATCATGTGGTTGTAGTAACCACCGCCATTGTTGCGAACCGCATCGCTATAAGATGACATCTTTGCGAATATTGCCTCAAGTGGCATATTCTCAGCCTCGGTTCCCTTTATGGCTGCCAGAAAATTGTTGTAGTATGCACGGTAGTGCCTGTCGTAATGAATCTCCATCGTCTGTGCGTCGATATAAGGCTCAAGGGCGTCATATGCGTACGGCAGAGCCGGAAAATCAAATCCTTTGAATTCATAATTATGTGTCATGACCTTTTCTGTTTTTTTTGAGTTATCTGTGCAGGCAGATGCGGCAAGCAATATAACCACTGCTGCCATTGCCATGCTGGTTCTTTCAATTGTGCCTGATCTTTTCATTGTTAATCATTGTTGTTTACACATTTAACAATATCTGAAACGAAAGGTTCAAAACGACCCGCACGCTGCCAAATTTTTATGATATTTCGTCATCTATTGAACATCGAAAAACGAATTTGCCTATATTTAAGGGCTTTAACCATATGAAAACCAACTAAAACCTTAATAATCATGAAATCAGCATTACTGTCTATTGCCGCAATCATTCTAATCGCGATTGCAGTCGCATCATGTGGCAACAAGGGCCAGAAAGCCGAACAGGCAGCCGCCACCGAAGTTGTCGCCGAAGACATTCACCTCCACTACATCCAGGTAATGGTTGATGGAATGACCTGCGCGGGCTGCGAAAACACCGTCAAGGGAGCCATCGAAAAGGTCGAACTCGTCTACAATGCCAAAGCCACACATGTCGACGGCTATGCAATTGCAGCCTACGACGCAGGCACGCCCGACACGGCAGCCCTGAGGGAGGCCATCACTACTGCCGGCTACACTGTCACAGGCTTCAAGTTCCTTGGTCACGACCTGCCCAAAAAAGAGTAATTCAGCTAACCTAATCTCAATATTATGGGGGGAACCGGGGCCAACAAGGACAAGGGTCAGAATACTGACCCTGAAAAGATCCTTGAGCAATCGAGACGCGACTTCCTGAAGCGTGCCGGGATACTCGGAGCCGTATCGGCTACCGGCGCTGCAGCGATATACGCAGGACACCATTACGAAAAGTCAAAGGGCAAGGACAAGATGGTAAAAGTCCTGACCGAAGACAACCGCCTGGTGGAGATTCCTGTCGACCAGATAGCCGACTTCAGGCCCGACCTGAAGATGCTTCAGTCAAGGGGTCGCGAGGGAATACCCGGCAAGAGGTGGGTAATGATTCTCGACCTTGCAAAATGCAGAAACGCCCGCAGGTGCGTCGAGGCATGCCAGAGCGCACACCAGCTGAGGCCTTACGAGTATCATATCAACACCCTGGTGATGAAGGAATCTGTCAAAACCCAGCCCTACTTCATGCCAAAGCAGTGCCAGCATTGCGACAACCCCCCTTGCGTATCTGTTTGTCCGGTTGACGCCACCTACAAGCGTCAGGACGGCATAGTGCTTATCGACAATGAGCGGTGCATAGGCTGCAGGTTCTGCATGGCCGCCTGCCCCTACTCGGCAAGGATATTCCACTGGCAGGAGCCACGCCAACTGGCTGAGGCCGAACCCGAAAAATCTGAGTATGATGTCGAGCTGAACGTGCCGCAGAAGAAGGGAACAATCTCAAAGTGCCTCTTCAGCGCCGACCTGCTCAGGAAGGGAGAACTCCCCTACTGCGTTACCGCCTGTCCGAACGGCGTCTTCTGGTTCGGCGACGAGAACGAAGATGCCGTCACCAACGGAACCACCCGCGAAACTGTTGTAATGAGCGAGCTGCTGAAGAACAACGCCGGATACCGGTTGATGCCCGAGCTGGGCACAGAGCCCCGCATCTATTACCTGCCCCCGAAGAACAGGCTCTTCGAGTTTCAGGAACCTGAGAATCCGGAATTCACTATCTGATGCAACCGGCCATGAGCAGCAACCATAACATTACATTCAACAGCGAACGGCTCGAAAAGGTATCGGCCGACCTGTTCCGCACCGTGAATCTCAGCAAGGGATTCATGGCATGGATGAGCTTCCTCCTACTGGGCCTTGCCGCCTGCCTCTATGCCTACTACACACAGCTCAGGGACGGGCTGGTGGTAACCGGACTGGGAGACTACACCAGCTGGGGCATGTACATAGCCCACTTCGTCTTCTTCGTGGCCACAAGCCTCGTGGGGATGCTGATAAGTTCGGTACTCGGACTAATCGGTTACAAATGGATAAAGCCGATAACCCGCATCGCCGAAATAATAGCGGTAGCATTCGCCGCAGTGGCAGGCCTGGTGATAATATCTGACATGGGCCGGCCCGACAGGCTGCCATATGTCTTCCTCTTCGGAAGGGTACAGTCACCCATCTTCTGGGATGTGACAGTGGTAACATTCTATTTCACTATCAGCCTCCTGCTGTACTATGTTACCCTGATTCCAGACCTGGCCATTGGCCGAACACGCCTGGAAGGAAGGCCCGGCTTCCTTGTAAAAGCCTATGAGATACTGTCGGTAAGGTTCAACCACCATCCTCTTCAGTACAAGATACTCTTCAGGGCCATCCGCATCCTTCTGATACTGATTGTGCCAATGGCGTTTGCCATTCACACAGTCACATCGTGGCTCTTCGCCGTTACCCCGAGGGTAGGATGGGACAGCACCATCTTCGGGCCCTACTTTCTTTCAGGTGCCTTCGTAGCAGGAACCGCGGCCGTTATAATCGCCATGTACTTCTTCCGTAAAAACTACCGCCTCTCTGAGTACCTCACCGATGACCACTTCGACAAGATAGGAAAACTGCTCTTCCTGGTATCTCTGGTTTACCTCTACTTCAACCTCAACGAATACCTTGTGCCGGCGTACAAGCTGAAGAAGTTCGATGCAATCCATATACGCGAGCTCTTCAGCGGTCACTACGCGGTGATGTTCTACATCACACAGGTGGCAGGACTGGTAATTCCGCTCGTACTGCTTCTCCTTAAACCGCTCCGCCGTCCGCTGCCGCTTACGATTATTTCGGCCGTAATGGTGGCCGGAGCATGGCTTAAGAGATACCTTATTGTAGTTCCCGTACAGGAGCACCCCCACCTTCCGATACAGTTCGTGCCTGAGAAGTTCGTGGTCTATACCCCCACCCTGACGGAAACGGCAATAACCATCGGATCGCTCCTGATTGTGCTGATAATCATTACGATTCTCTCGAAGCTCTTCCCTGTGGTGCCGGTTTGGGAGGTGGCGGCAGAGGAAAACGGAACCGGTGAAACCCTTAACAGCTGAGCCATGAGACGACTGACGATACAAGCAATTCTGCTTCTGCTGCTGGCTCAATCGATTACCGCCCAGGAGTGGACTGTACCACCCGACCGCAGGGCACGCCTCAGTCCGTTTGGTTTTACAGACGAGAGTCGCGCTGCCGGCGAAAGCCTCTATAATGTCAACTGCATGTCGTGCCATGGTAATCCCGGCCGCAACAACTGGCTCAGGGACCTTGAGCCGCAACCCGGTGATATCATCTCTGCAAAGTACCAGCAAAACAGTGATGGTGAGCTGTTCTACAAGCTCAGCGAGGGTCGCGGGCCGATGCCCGGATTCCGTAACGTGCTTTCACAAACCGATATATGGAGTCTGGTCGCATACATCCGCAGCTTCAACCCCTCCTACAGGCAGGTGGTTGCGCCGGCACGCACCGGTGATATTCCCGACTACAGCTATATAGTGCTGGAGTTCATCACAGGAAAGAGCGCCGGAGAGTTGCTGGTAAAGGCAACCGGATTCATCGATGAAAAACCGCAACCCGTTAAGGGGGCAGAGGTACAGCTTACCCTGAGCCGCGCATTCGGGCGTCTGCTGATAGACGAGGAGAAGGAGACAGACGAAAAGGGTGAGGTGCTCTTTATGGTACCGGCCACGCTCAAGGGCGACCGCGATGGCATGCTCGGCCTCACCGCCAGGCTTACCGAAGAGGACCTGTACGGTATTGCCGCGGCAGATACGATGCTCAGCATGGGGGAACCCGTGGTTCCCGTAAGCCTGAGAGAAAAGCGGGCCATGTGGAACACGGTGCGAATGGCGCCCATATGGCTGATAGTTACATTTACGCTTGCCTTCATGGGGGTGGTAGCGACAATTCTGTTTGTGCTGCTCGAAATCCGTGACATATGGATAATCGGCGGGATGGAAAAGGAAAACGCGAATCAAAAAGAATAGAAATGAAAAAACTGTTGCTGGTTATTATCATTGTGGCCGCGACCACCGGTCTTCGATCGCAGGTGTTTGATCCTGAGTCGATTGAGGTGGGCTTCGTGGAGAGGCTGGGTGATATCCTGCCTCTTGACCTTCAGTTCCTTAACGAGGCCAACGATACGGTCACCCTCAGGGAGCTGATAAACAAGCCGACGATTCTATCGTTCGTCTATTTCGACTGTCCAGGTCTCTGCAGTCCGCTGCTGAGTGGTATTTCTGATGCCATTGACAAGCTTGACATGAAGCTGGGTGTTGATTATCAGTTGATAACCATCAGCTTCAACACCACTGACACGCCTGAAAAGGCCATTACCAAGAAGCAGAACTTCGTGCAGAACATCAGCGGCGAGAACCGCGAGCACTGGATGTATCTGACAGGGTGGCAGGAGAACATTACCGCCATTACTGAGGCTGCCGGATTTCGGTACAAGCCGCGCGGACTCGATTTTGACCATCCGTCGGGAATACTGCTGATCAGTCCTTCGGGCAAGATAACACGCTACCTGTACGGACTAAGCTTCCTGCCGTTTGACGTGAAGATGGCGATAATTGAATCACAGCGTGAAATAGCGAGGCCTACAATCAACAAGGTGCTTGAATTCTGCTTTTCCTATGACCCGGTAGGACGCACCTATACCCTGCAGATAACCAGGATAGTCGGAACGATAATTCTCTTTTTTGCGGTGGTGATATTTGCAGGGCTGCTGATACGCGGGCGCAGAAAAAACGCATAATAACTGACTGAATATGAGTAGTAGTAACGGAGAGGGCTATGTAAGCTACCTCGAACATAAGGGCAAATACAAGGGGATACTCTCGTGGTTGCTGTCGACCGATCACAAGAAGATCGGCCTTATGTACCTCTATGCAATTATTGTCTTCTTTTTTGTGGCGGCCTTTCTGGGGCTGCTGATGAGGATTGAGAAGATAGCACCCGGGCCGACCATAATGGATGCACAGGTCTATAACGGCATATTCACCATACACGGGGTGATTATGATATTCATAATCGTAATCCCGGGTATTGCCGCAGTGTTTGGCAACTTCTTCCTTCCGATAATGATCGGAGCCCGCGACGTTGCCTTTCCGCGGCTGAATCTGCTATCGTGGTACCTCTACATGATAGGTGCCATCCTTGGTGTTCTTTCGCAGTTTGCAGGAGATGGTCCGCCCGACACCGGCTGGACGTTCTACGTGCCCTACAGCGCGCAGTCGGCGACAAATGTCATCTATGCCCTTACGGCAGCGTTCATTCTGGGCTTTTCATCGATACTCACAGGCCTCAATTTCATTGTAACGATACACCGTATGCGGGCCCCGGGCATGGGGTGGTTCAGGATGCCTCTCTTTCCGTGGTCACTATATGCAACGGCATGGATACAGGTACTGGCCACGCCAATTGTCGGTATTACCCTGCTGATGGTGATTGCCGAACGCACCCTCAACATCGGGTTTTTCGATCCTGCCCTGGGCGGTGATCCACTGCTGTTCCAGCATCTCTTCTGGATCTATTCCCATCCGGCTGTATACATAATGATACTTCCGGCAATGGGTATCGTCACCGAGATATTCCCCACCTTCAGCCAGAAGCCTGTCTTCGGCTACGGTGCAATTGTGATTTCGAGCATCGCCATTGCTGCCGTGGGCTATTTCGTGTGGGGACACCATATGTTCACCTCAGGAATGAGCTACTGGTCGCGCTGGTTCTTCTCCTTCCTCACATTCATTGTCGCTATTCCCAGCGCCATCAAGGTCTTCAACTGGGTTTCTACGATGTACGGCGGATCGATAGACCTCAAGCCCCCGCTGCTCTATGCAATTTCGTTTATCTTTCTGTTCATGATAGGTGGCTTTACAGGGCTTGCCCTTGGTTCCCTCGCAACAAATGTGCATCTGCATGATACCGACTTTGTGGTGGCTCATTTTCACTATATCATTTTCGGGGGCATGGGGTTCGCCTTCTTTGCGGGTATACATTACTGGTACCCGAAGATTTACGGCAGGATGTATAGCAACAGGGTGGCCAACATTGCATGGGGCATTCTGTTTGCCGGCTTTAACCTGCTCTATTTCCCGCTGTTTATAATCGGCATACAGGGCATGCCGCGCCGGTACTTTGACTATCTGCCACAGTTCACAACCGGGCAGGTGATATCTTCAATCGGAGCCTTTATTCTGATTGCCGGCCTGATACTGATGGTGTGGAACCTTGTGTACCACCGCAGCCGCGGAGCCATTGCCCCGGCAAACCCGTGGAAAGGCGTTACGCTTGAGTGGCTGATACCCTCACCGCCACCGCATGAGAACTTCGATGAGATACCCGAGATAAAAAGCAAGCCATACCTTTTTGCCCGTACAAAGAACGAATAAGATATGTCTACTAACCACACACATAGCGAACCGGTCGACCATGAAGCAGGTAAGATTGGAATGTGGCTTTTCCTATTTACCGAGCTGTTTCTTTTCGGCGGCCTCTTCCTGGTCTATGCCGTTTTCAGGTCGCAATATACCGAGTCGTTCCATGCCGCCGCCGAAGAGCTGAACGCCTTTATCGGTACTCTCAACACGGTGGTGCTGCTGGTAAGCAGTATGACTATTGCCATGTCACTCACTGCCGTGAGGAAAGGGCATACCACCAGGGCGCTGATTCTGATAGCCGTAACCCTGGCGCTGGCCGCATTTTTCATGGTAAACAAGTACTTCGAGTGGAGCCACAAATTCCATTATGACCTCTACCCCGGATCGGCCGTCATGAAGAACCTCGAACATGGTGAGACACTCTTCTACGGGCTTTACTATATGATGACCGGACTGCATGCCCTGCACGTTATTATTGGTATGGTGCTGCTGACAATCGTACTGGTGAAGGTTAAGCTCGGAATGATAACCCCCGAAAGCTACCTGCTTCTTGAAAACGGGGCACTCTACTGGCACCTGGTTGACCTGATATGGATATTCCTCTTCCCGCTGCTATACCTTGCAACATGATTGACTTAAGAAACAAGATGAAAACTACATACTGATGAAACAGAGCGACGCACATATTTCAGGATACAGGGATCTTGCCCTGGTGTTGCTGGGCCTGCTTATGCTGACACTGATTTCGGTACTTATAACCGAACTACACTTTGGCGCATTTTCAGTATTCGTGGCCCTTACCGTGGCATCTGTCAAGGTCTTCCTGGTACTGCTCTTCTTCATGCACCTTAAGTTCGAAAGCCTGCTGCTGAAACTGATGGTGGGAATGGTGTTTCTGCTCTTCGCACTTGTAATTGTGATTACGTTTATTGATTATCTTTTCAGGTAATAACCTAAATAACAAGATATTATGTTTGAAGGTGCATCAAATATGGTTGAAGGGGTCGATAGGGCCTTTGCCTTTATCTTCGGAATTGCCTTCATCTTTATTACCGGAATTACCATATTCATGATATGGACAGTGCGCAAATTCAGGCGCAGCAAGGGTCATGAGGCAAAGCAGTTCACTGGCAGCACGAAACTTGAGATTGTATGGACCGTTATACCGCTTATTCTGGTTCTGCTCATGTTCTATTACGGATGGGTTGGCTTCATACCCATGCGAAAAGTCCCGCCCGATGCCCTTAGAATTACAGCAATAGGCAGAATGTGGGAGTGGGAGTTTGACTACGGAGACGGCCGAATCTCTCCACAGCTGGTAATACCAGTCAATAAGCCCATACGCCTCGACCTGGTTTCACAGGATGTAAACCACAGCCTGTTTATCCCTGCCTTCAGGGTTAAGGAAGATGTGGTTCCGGGTTACAATAATTTCCTCTGGTTTACCCCCTACTACATCGGGGAGTTCGACATCTACTGCACAGAATACTGCGGATTGCTGCACTCTGCCATGACGTCAAAGGCAATAGTAAAACAAGAAGAGGAGTTTGAAGAGTGGCTTGCCGAACTGGCTGTAAAGGCTGCAGTACCAATACCGGAAGGATTCACTCTTCTTCGGAACACGGGATGCCTCGCCTGCCATTCGATTGACGGAAGCAGGCTGGTAGGTCCATCATTCCTGGGATACTGGGGTACTGAAAGGGTGATTGTAGAAGGAAATACCGAAAGAACCGTGGTGGCAGACGAGGAGTATACCCTTAAGGCGATTTATGATCCCAACAGCCAGGTTGTCAAGGGATACGCGCGTGGATTGATGCAATCGTACACGGGAACGCTTTCTGAAGAGGACGCACTTATCATGATAGAATACCTGAAAGATCTGGCAGGAAATAAATAAGTGAGCGCCGGTGTTGATCTCCTTTCTTAAACTAATTAAATTCAGGCTTTCAGCGGCGGTGACGTTCTCTGCTGCAGCCGGATATCTGGTCTGCGCAACGGATTTTCACTGGTCACGGTTCGCAGCCATGGTTGCCGGTGTATATCTTCTCTCAGGTGGATCGTCAGCGCTGAACCAGTACCAGGAGAGCGCTACTGACAGGCTGATGGAGCGCACTGCCCGGCGACCCATTCCATCAGGTGATATCAGTCCTGTCGCCGCTGTTGCGACAGCCTTAGCGTTGATGCTCACCGGATTAGCCGCTCTGGCGGTTTTTACAGATATTGCCTCGGCACTGCTGGGCCTCCTCAACATATTACTTTATAACTTCGTCTACACCCCTCTTAAGAGGCGCACCTGGCTTGCCCTGCTCCCTGGAGCCCTTGTGGGTGCGATTCCGCCGCTGATCGGCTTTACGGCTGCCGGCGGAGCACTCTTTGCACTTCCGGCTGTCTTCCTTTCTCTTTTCCTTTTTTTGTGGCAGTTTCCTCATTTCTGGCTTCTGCAGATAGAATACAGAAATGATTACATACTCGGGGGCTTTTCTGGCTTCATCAGGTTTCCCCGGCAAAGCGCAAAAAGAATCGCCATTTTATTGTCTGTTGTGTTGATGTCGACCCTGATAATGCTTGCAGAATTTTTCGGGGTAACGGCCGGGCCTGGTTTCAGCAGGTTTCTTTCGGCTGTCACAATTGCTTTGATAGTATCGTTTATACTTATTATGAAGGCTTCAGAGGGCAGGCAGGATTATGGTAGTCAGTCAAAACTCCTGCTCAAGATCCTTAACATCTATTCTTTTATCATATTGGTTACTGTGATAATCGCCGCATACCGGTAGCTGCAACCCTCTTCCAATAATAATTGTCCTCTTATTTGCATCAGCGATCAAAATAGGGTAATTTTGATTCTGAATTGGCGTTTACAAATAGTCAACTGCTAATAACTTTCTGCATGAAAAAGATCATTACCATTCTTATAACTGCCGCTGTTTTGATTCTGCTGCCTGCCGGCTGCAGGAAGGATAAGGGCAGGCCACCTGTGCTGCCGCCCTCCCAATCGATGGAGATCGATTTCTCTGACTTCCTCACCGGGAAAAAATCAGCAGGCTTTACCGGCGCAGCCAAGGATATACCCGATCCTGATGAGAATTTTGCATTTTCGGCAGCGGTTGTGGGGATATGGAATACAATAATTGCCGTAAACCTTGCAGTGCCCGTTACTGCTTTCAGGCTGGCCGTAAATACAAACCCGGTATGGATTGCCGACAAAACATGGGAGTGGAAATACAACGTAACCGGTATAGCCGGAACATGGAAGGCCAGGCTCGTGGGCAAAATCACCAGCGACAAGGTGGAATGGGAGATGTACATATCAAAGGATGGAACTCCGTCATTTGCGGAATTCGTCTGGTTTACCGGAACCAGCATGCTTGACGGAAACAGCGGCCGCTGGATATTGAATTACAGCCAGGCATTTCAGGAGCCCTATCTTCAGATAGACTGGGAAAAAACAGGTAATCAGGTTGGTAAGGTGAAATATACATATATCAGGAACCAGAGAGACGACCGCTCCCCTGATCCGTTCAAAAACAGTTATATCGAATATGGTCGTACCTCTGCAACATTGAATGCCTACTATACTGTTCATATTTTTGAGCCCCTCATAATACAGAACTTCGTCGATATTTTTATCGAATGGAACACCACTACAAAAGAAGGCAGGGTAAAGGCTCTCTACAAGTTCGGTGACAATAACTGGCATTGCTGGGACAGCGAAAAATTCAACAAGGACTGCTTATAACAATAGAGTTCGCAAAGCAGGCTCCGGGGTCCTCTATTCTGAAGGGCCCCTTTTTTTTTCAAAAAACAAAAAGACCTCAAAAAAGTATTAAAACACTTGCTTATTGAACCATGGTTCATTATCTTTACAGCGAACTATTGTTCATATAAACCATGTCGCCAAGAATCAAAAAACTTAGAAAAGTTCTGAATCCTCCACCGGTAAAGGGCTTTAAGCCTTACGGAGGAGATTCGGAGGCAAAACGGGCTTCAGTCGTAACGATACACTATGAAGAGTACGAGGCTCTGAGACTGTGTGACTACGACAAGTATAATCATCACCAGGCATCTGTTCTGATGGGTGTGTCGCGCCCTACCTTTACCCGCATCTATGCTTATGCCCGTGAAAAAATTGCAACTGCTTTCGTCGAGGGACGGCAGATATCTGTTGAGGGAGGAAAGGTCTATTTCGACAGTGACTGGTATCATTGCAGCAGTTGCAGCAGCTATTTCAACAATCCTGACAGGGAGATTGAAATTGAAAACTGTCCCCTCTGCGGAAGCGATAAGATAAAGGGGCATGAGCCTGATGAGGAAGAAAAGGCTGACTCTGCTGACTATTGCAATGACCAATGCGAATGCCCGACATGCGGATATCAGAAGGAGCACCGGTTTGGAAAACCATGCAGTCAGGAGATTTGTCCGAAGTGCAATACGCGTATGAAAAGAATGGGGGCCCAAAGTCACAAAGAAAGAAAAAGAGGAGTAAGATGAGGACAGCAATAACCGCAACTGGTAATAAATCTGACTCGCTGATTGACAGCAGGTTTGGCAGATGTTCATTCTTCGTGATATATGATTCTGAGACCGGCTCGGTCGAATATGTACCAAATCCCTTTGCTGATGTTGAGGAGGGTGCAGGTGCAGATGCTGTAAGATTGCTTGCAGACCGCGAAGTAAAACAGATTATAGCGGGGGATTTTGGATTGAAGATCAAGCCCATGCTTGACAGTCTGAAGATCAGAATGGTAGTGATAAAAGACCCTGCGAAAAAGATCTCTGAAATACTAGATTTACTTGAAAAAAGGATATAGGATTAAGATGTCTTCTTACAAACCAATAAAGTATTGACCATTAAAAAGGAGGTAATTATGCCAGGATTTGATCGCACAGGACCTGAAGGAGAGGGTCCGATGTTAAGAAGAATTGCCATCCCGCTTGAGAACGGGATACTCTGCTCCCATTTCGGGCATTGCCAGCAATTTGCGGTAATAGATACAGAGTTTAAAAATATTGTAAATGAGGTACTTGTTACGCCCCCCCCACATGAACCGGGACTGCTTCCTGCGTGGCTTGCCGGGAAGGGTGTTACCGACGTTATTGCCGGTGGTATGGGCCAGAGAGCCATTAATCTTTTTAACCAGCAAAACATAAATGTCTTTGTTGGAGCCCCTACAAAAAGCCACAGGGAGCTGGCACACGACCTGGTAAATGAGAGCCTGGTTGCAGGAGCAAACTGTTGTGACCACTAGAAGCTACTGCCAACAACAACGATCAGACTGGCATTCCGTGACTGCTTAACCACCATATTACCAAACCTAAAATCACTTTGCAGATGGAAAAAGTAAAAATCGGTATCATTATTTGCGACAGGTACAGCAGCTGTGCCGGCGGCAAATGTTTCAGGTCTCTTAATAACCGCGAAGGGGCATTTGAAATGTATAAAGACATGGAGGTGGAGTTAGCCGGATATACTACCTGTGGCGGCTGTCCGGGCGGAAACATTGAATACGCCCCTGAAGAGATGAAGAAAAACGGTGTTACACATATACACCTAGCAACGGGACTCCTTGTGGGCTATCCACCCTGTCCGCGTCTTCAGTACTTCATGAAGTTCATTCCCGAAAAATATGGTTTGAAAGTAATCGCCGGAACTCATCCCATTCCGCAGAAATATCTGATTACACATAATAACCTTAATACCTGGAATACTTCCTTCATGAAAGATACTGTCAGGTATGCCATGAGCGACGAGCCAACAAGGCTTAGGTATGATTAAAGAAAGAATAAAAATAGCCATTGCCAGCGGCAAGGGGGGTACCGGCAAAACCTTCGTTGCCGTCAATCTGGCTTCTCTGCTGAGTGAAACCACAAAAACCCTGTTGGTTGACCTCGATGTTGAAGAGCCCAATGCCGCATTATTTATTGAAGGAACCGAAGGTCAGGTATATGAAAAGCAAAGGCTTATACCGCAATGGGATGAAAAAAAATGCATTATCTGCGACATCTGCAGTAAAACCTGTAAATATCATGCTGTAGTAAGGCTGGGAGATGTTATTGCAGTGTTTGACAAGCTTTGCCACAGCTGTCACGCCTGCTCAGAGCTTTGCCCGCATGGCGCCCTGCCCTTTACAAAGCACAATATCGGAACAGTCAGACAGATTTATTCCGGCAGGCTTACCCTGACTGAAGGCAGGCTCAATACAGGAGAAGAACAGGCCGTACCGCTTGTCAATCAGGTTCATGACATGATAGGTTGCGAGGTAGAGCCGGCTGAGGTGCAGATATTCGACTGCCCTCCCGGAACCTCTTGTCCGGTCGTGGCAGCAGTAAAGAAATGTGATTATGTGATACTGGTAACGGAACCCACACCATTCGGACTGAACGATCTTAAGATAGCACATGAAACCGTTAGCCAGCTTGGCATACCGTGCGGTGTGGTAATAAACCGCGACGGCATTGGCGACAATGCAGTTGAACTGTGGTGCCAGGATACTGATACTGATATTCTGGCGCGCATTCCCTACGATAAAGAGATTGCAATACGCACCTCAGAAGGAGAACTGGTGTATAACCAGATCGGATATATGAAGCCACTGCTGAATGAATTATATGAATCGGTAAAGAGAAGGCTGCAATAGAATGAAGGAGATAGTAATTATATCAGGAAAGGGGGGTACCGGCAAAACATCAGTGGCTGCTTCGCTCGCACTGCTTGCGGGCCCTGAAGCCGTAATTGCCGATTGCGATGTCGACGCCGCCAACATGCACCTGCTGCTAAAGCCCGATTTCAGGACAAGTTCAGACTTCTACGGCGGTGAGCTTGCCGTTATAAACAGCGGGATTTGTACCTCTTGTGGTCTGTGCCGTGAAAAGTGCCGCTTTGCTGCGATTAACGTTATTGACGAAATATATTCCGTTGAGCCGTTTGATTGTGAGGGATGTGGCTATTGCGAAATTATCTGTCCCGCAGAAGCAATAACCCTGGTTCCCCGAAAAACCGGAAAAATGTATTTCTCTGCAACACGGGCCGGAAACAGCATGGTGCATGCCACCATGGAGGCAGGAGCAGAGAATTCGGGGAAGCTGGTTACGAAAGTAAAACAGGAGGCAGGAAAGATTGCTGACGAGAGTGGTGCTGATTACATAATTGTTGACGGATCGCCCGGACTCGGGTGCCCGGTAATGGCCTCACTGACCGGGGCTGACCTGGCAGTACTTGTAACTGAACCGTCAGTTTCTGCACTGCATGACCTGAAGAGAGTAAACGAGGTTATTAAGAATTTCCGTATTAAGACCGTATGTATTATCAACAAGGAGGACCTTAACCCCGGAAGGGCTGATGATATAAGAGGTTTCATGGCTGATCAGGGTATAATTGATATGGCGCCGATACCTTACAATAAGGATGTTGCGAGGGGAATGGCCGCGGGATTGACAATGGCCGAAACCGGAGAGGCTCCTAAAAAACTGATGGAAACGATCTGGGCAAAAATAAAGAATGAAGTAACCTGATTATTAAAACAAAAACTATAAGTAAAGATGAAGATTCTATTTACATCAACCGGTAATACGTGGGATTCAATTATTGATCCCCGTTTTGGCAGGGCCGAATACCTTGTTTTGTATGATGAAGAGAGTGACTCCCTGTCGGCAACTGACAACAGCGCCGTAAAAAACGAAGCCCACGGGGCGGGAACCGCTACTGCTCAGAAAATGTATGAACTGAAGCCTGATATCCTCATTACTGGAAACGGGCCCGGGGGTAATGCCGCCGCCGCACTGACGAACCTGAAAATGAAGATATATGTCAATGCCCATGATCTTACTCTCAGAAAAGCCTATGAGAAATTCCGCGAAGGGAAACTTACACAACTGTAAAACAATTTGTTAAACTATTCATTTATAAACTATTATGAATCCATTCGAAAAGATTGAACTTCCCAATGTAAAGAGAGTTATCGTTGTTGCCTCAGGGAAGGGAGGAGTTGGCAAGTCAACGGTATCTGTCAACCTGGCTATCGGACTGGCACGTCAGGGATTTAAAACGGCCCTTGTTGATGCTGATATTTTCGGCCCTTCAATACCACGAATGACCGGAATTGAGGATGTC
The DNA here is from genome assembly GCA_964446435.1 of uncultured Rikenellaceae bacterium. Taxonomy (GTDB): domain Bacteria; phylum Bacteroidota; class Bacteroidia; order Bacteroidales; family VadinHA17; genus SLNP01. The sequence goes on from CAYUOS010000018.1 coordinate 32,699, forward strand.
AAGCCTGATGTAAGCGCAGTTGGCGACAAGGAGATACTTTTTCCGGTTGAAAGATTTGGTGTCAGAATAATGTCGATAGGGTTTTTCATTGACCGGTCGCAGGGTCTTATCTGGCGCGGTCCGATGGCAGCCAAGGCGCTTTCACAGCTCTTTGAGGACACCCAGTGGGGAGAGATTGACTATATGGTTGTTGATTTCCCTCCCGGTACAAGCGACATACAGCTTACTACGGTTCAGAAACTCAATATAGATGGCGCTATTATTGTAACCACACCACAGGAGA
>CAYUOS010000019.1:0-31736 GCA_964446435.1 uncultured Rikenellaceae bacterium
ATAGTTCCGAACTGGAAGATAGCGACCCCTGATCCCAACGTAACTTTCGGTCACCGTTGCAAGCCTTATCCTGTTGAGATGATAGTGAGGGCTTACCTGACAGGTAGCTCGTGGCGTACATACAAGTCGGGCAAGCGTGAGATATGTGGTGTTCCTATACCTGAAGGAATGAGGGAGCACCAGCGATTCGACACTCCGATAATAACTCCCACAACCAAGGCTGAGCATGGAGCACATGACGAAGATATTTCAGCCGGGGAGATAATATCAAAAGGGCTTGTTTCTGAAGAGGAGTACAGGCTTCTTGAGAAGTATACAATGGAAGTCTTTCTGAGGGGAGCAGAGATGGCTGCTGAAAGAGGGCTTATACTGGTAGATACCAAGTATGAGTTTGGAAGCAAGGATGGGAAGATATATCTTATTGATGAGATAAATACTCCTGATTCATCACGATTCTTTTATGCAGCCGATTATGAGGAGCGCTTCAGCAAGGGATTGCCTCCAAGGCAGTTGTCGAAGGAGTTTGTTCGGGAGTGGCTGATGGAAAGGGATTTCCAGGGCCAGGAGGGACAACAGGTTCCACATATGCCCGACGAATTTGTTGAGCAGGTATCGTCACGCTACATTGAGCTCTACGAGCAGATTACAGGTGAGAAATTCATCCGTGCCGATATTTCTGATGTAGCGGCAAGGATCGAAAGGAATGTGTCCACATTTCTCGGCGACCTCATAAAGTAGATAGTTCTGGTATTGAATGGAATGATGCCATTCAGCATCTTTTTGACTATTTTGGTTTTTCCTCGTTGCGGGAAAGACTGAAAATGCTTTATTTTATGCGACCAATCTGAAAAACCACCATAATAACCATGAGAATCCAACGAGTGTATAAAGAGAAGGAGATCAAATCGGCTCCTGAGGCTGTAGACCTGAGTCTGATAGACAGCCTGATTGACAAATACAAGGGTAAGCCGGGGAATATGATCCCCCTGTTGCAGGGCGCGCAGGCAGTATACGGGTATATACCCAGGGAGGTATTTGTAAAGATATCCAGAGAAACAGGACTCAATCTGAGTGAAATTTATGGAGTGGCAACCTTCTACGCCCAGTTCAGGCTAAATCCTGTCGGGAAACATATCATTAAGGTCTGTCATGGTACTGCCTGTCATGTTCAGAATGCCGATTCGATAAGCGATGCCATAAGAGAGTCACTTAAGATAAAGGATGGGGAAACAACCCCCGACGGGTTATTTACTCTCGAATCAGTAGCCTGCCTCGGATGCTGTTCACTTGCTCCGGTAATGATGATCGGTGAGGAGTCTTATGGCAAGCTTACAGGCCGAAGCGCAGTCAAGATTATAAGGGAGATAAAGGCAGGCGAGTCTAACTAATCTAAAGCATCAGGAAAATGGAAAAAAAGGTGATAGTTGGGCTTGGAAGCTGTGGGATAGCTGCAGGGGCCGGAAAAGTATTCGAAACACTTAACAGGATGCGGGAAGAAGGCAAGGCAGACTTCTCGCTTTCACGTACAAGTTGCATCGGAATGTGTTACAGGGAGCCATTGGTAGAGGTTATTGATGGCAGTGGTTCAGTGATATACGGAAATGTTGATGAGGAGATGGTTACTGAAATACTTTCAAGACATCTCGTCAATAATGAGATTATCGATGAATGGGTTGTAAGTTCAGAAAAGCATGAGACCATAGATGACACCTTCTTTGCGGGTCAGGTGAAGATAGCACTCAGGAACTGTGGATTTATCGATCCCGAGAATATTGAGGAGTACAAGACCAGGGGTGGTTACAGGGCCCTTGAGATGATAGCAGAAAAGAGACTTACTCCCGCAGAGGTGGTACAGAGGGTAATTGACTCTGGTCTTAGGGGTAGGGGCGGTGGCGGCTTTCCGACCGGACTGAAGTGGAAGCTCACTCTTAACAGCCAGTCTGATGAGAAATACATAATCTGCAATGCAGATGAGGGTGACCCGGGGGCATTTATGGACAGGTCGCTGCTTGAGGGAGACCCTCATTCTGTGCTGGAAGGAATGATAATTGGAGCTTATGCTGTTAAGGCCAGCGGAGGTGTGATATATTGCCGTGCCGAGTATCCTCTTGCCATCAAGAGACTCTATATTGCAATTGACCAGGCCCGCAGCAACGGGTATCTGGGAAAGGATATTGCCGGCATCAGTGGTTTCAACTTCGACGTTTACATAAAGGAAGGAGCAGGAGCTTTCGTTTGCGGTGAGGAGACTGCCCTGATGGCCTCAGTTGAAGGACGAAGGGGGATGCCTTACAAGAAGCCACCCTTTCCTTCAGAATCAGGCTTATGGAAGAAGCCCACGAATATAAATAACGTTGAGACCTGGGCAAATATACCCTGGATACTTACCGAAGGCCCTGAAAAATATGCATCGTACGGTACTGAAAAGAGCAAAGGCACTAAGGTTTTCGCACTCACTGGCAAGATAAACCGGGGCGGATTGGTAGAAGTTCCGATGGGCATTACCCTCAGGGAGATTATTTATGACCTTGGTGGAGGAATCCAGGGAGGCAAGGAGTTCAAGGCAGTGCAGATGGGTGGCCCATCAGGAGGTTGCATACCGGCGTCACTGGTCGACACAATAATCGACTACGACTCTGTTACATCTACTGGTGCGATAATGGGCTCAGGCGGTATGGTGGTGATGGATGAAACCACATGCATGGTAGACGTTGCACGGTTCTTTCTTGATTTCACATATAAGGAGTCTTGCGGAAAGTGTACATTCTGTCGTGTAGGAACCAAGAGGATGCTTGAAATATTGAGCCGCATATGTGAGGGAGAGGGTCTGGAATCGGACATCGAACTATTGGAGGAACTTGCTTACCAGATAAAGGACAGTTCGCTCTGCGGACTGGGTCAGACTGCACCCAATCCGGTTCTTACGACACTCAAGTACTTCAGAAACGAATACCTTGCCCATATTGTTGATAAGAAATGTCCGGCCGGTGTCTGCACCAAGCTCCTTACCTACGAGGTGATACCGGAGAATTGCACGGGATGTACAGTCTGTGCTAAAAACTGTTCGGTAAATGCCATCAGCGGTGAACGCAAACAACTTCATCACATTGACCAGGCAATTTGCATAAAATGTGGCGTCTGTTTCACCAAGTGCACCTTTGATGCCATCAGGAAATATTAGAAACCATTACTGCAACCTGAACCACATATGAACGAGATAAAGATAACACTTAACGGAAAAGAGGTCTCGGCAATAAAGGGCGAGAAGATCCTTAATGTTGCTGAAAGAAACGGAATAAATATACCGACCCTGTGCCACGACAAACGACTTGAACCATACAGTTCCTGTTTCGTTTGCGTCGTTGAGGTTGACGGAATCAGATCTCTGCAACCCTCATGCTCTACACCTGTAAATGAAGGCATGGTAGTTGCCACCGATAACAACAGAATAAGGCAGGCGAGAAAGACAGCACTTGACCTGCTTCTCAGCAATCATTACGCCGATTGCGTGGGTCCCTGCAAGCAGACATGCCCTGCAGGAGTTGATGTTCAGGGTTATGTCTCACTGATTGAAAAGGGAAAATACCGCGATGCTGTTGCACTTATCAAGGAGGCCAATCCGCTTCCGGCAATATGTGGCAGGGTATGCGTAAGGCCATGTGAGGTTGCATGCCGCCGCAACCTTCTCGATGAAGGCAGCGGGGTGGGAGTTGACTACATGAAGAGGTATGCTGCAGATCGCGACCTGGATGACAAGGACAGGTTTATTCCTGAGAAGGAACCACCTACAGGCAAAAAGGTGGCCGTTATTGGAGCAGGGCCTGGTGGGCTCTCGGCTGCCTACTGGCTTCAGCAGAAGGGTCATCAGTGCGATATTTATGAAGCCGCACCAAAGCCCGGAGGATGGCTGAGGTATGGAATTCCGGAATACAGGCTTCCGAATGATGTTCTTGACAAGGAGATAGAAGGGATTACAGCCCTGGGAGTAAATATTTTCTGCAATCAGATGCTGGGTGGCAATCTTAAGTTTGCCGACCTAAATAAGAAGTACGATGCCTTCATTCTGGCACCCGGGTCGCAGAAGGGCACCCGTCTCGGTTGTGAAGGAGACGATGCTGATAATGTATTCCCGGGAATTGATTTCCTCAAGCAGATGGAGCTTACGGGCAAGAGACCTGATTTCAGAGGAAAGACCGTGGCAGTTGTCGGTGGCGGCAACACTGCAATGGATTGCTGTCGTACCAGCCTGCGTTGTGGAGCCGACAGAGTAGTGGTTGTATACAGACGTACCGAGAAGGAGATGCCTGCCAACCCAATCGAGATTCACGAGTCTAAGCTTGAAGGCGTTGAATATATGTTCCTTACAAACCCTGTCAGAGTAAATAAGGATGAAGCCGGAAAGGTTAAGAGCATGACCTTGATAAGGATGGAGCTTGGCGAGCCCGATTCATCAGGAAGACGCCGCCCTGTAGAAATGCCAGGTTCAGAATTTGAACTTGAGATAGATTATATCCTGGCGGCAATAGGTCAGAAGACCGACCTCAACTTCCTCGATGATGTAAACAGTGGCACCTCTAAAGGAGTTCTTAAGGCCAACAAGTGGGGAGACATTGATGCCGACAGGGGCACACTGCGCACCGGTGTTGAGAATATTTTTGCAGCAGGTGACAGCGTTTCAGGACCTGCAACCATAATTGAAGCTGTTGCACAGGCTCAGATCGCTGTCCATAGTTGTCATAGCTATCTGATGGGTACTCAGGTGGTTCCGCCGGCGAAGGTATTCTTCAGCAGGAAGGATAATTTCAAGGAGCAGGTGGCGACAGAGTATGCAGGCAAATTCATACCACAAAAGAGACAGGAGATGCCTGTACTTGATCCTGCAGCCCGCATGAATTTTACAGAGGTAGAACTGGGATATACAGATGAGAATGTGGTAAAGCGTGAGGCAAACAGATGCCTTGAATGTGGTTGTACTGCGTTTTTTGATTGTGATCTGCAGAAACATGCAACTGAATACAGGGCTGATCAGAAGCGGTTTGCAGGCGAGTTCAATGCATTTGAGGTAGACTTTTCACATCCATTCATTGAGTTTGACCGCAATAAATGCATACTGTGTGGTAAGTGTGTACGTATCTGCCATGAGTATGTCGGAGCCAATGCCCTTGGTCTTGTGAACAGAGGGTTCGTAACATATGTTAGTCCTGATCTCGACGGATCGCTTCGCGATACAAATTGTGAGACCTGCGGATTATGCATCTCTGTATGTCCGACCGGAGCCCTGATGGAAAACTATAAATTCAAGCCAGGACCGATTGAGTCTACTCCGCTACGAGTAGTTGATTTCTTTGGTTCAGAGGGTGTCTCTTTTGATCTCTATGACAGGGCAGGATTCTTCATGGGAGCAGACGGTGCCCCCGGCGTTGTTAATCCCGATGGAAGCATAGGCAGACAGCAGCGGTTTGGTTATAATGTACTGAACAGGCTCGACCGGGTCAAAACACCCTTGATGAAGAAAAACGGTGAGTTCACGCCGATTTCATTCGAAGAGGCCTATAGAGTGATTTCAGAAAAGATAGGGTCAACTGAACCGGACAGGAACATTTTCTTTGCAGGGGCAAGGTTGACAAACGAGGAGATGTATATGGTACAGAAGCTTGCCAGGGCAGGTGTAAAGACCAATAACATCTCATCATTCCACTATATGGGGCGCTGTCATGGTTACCTCAACGCCTCAGACGACAATGTGCCGTTCAGGGAACTGGAAGATGCGACTGCGTTCTTCGTGTTGGGAGCAGAGCTTACAGAAGACAATCAGTTTACAGGCTTCATTGTGAACAATATACGCTACCGAAAAGGAACACCCGTGAACCTCTTCACGCTTAAAGAGGATAGCAAAATGCTCCATAAATCGGACAATGTGACAAAACTTAAGTCATACTACAGTTTCATTCAGGCGGTAAATCACTATATCGTTAAGAATACACTTTACAACAAGATGTATATTGACGATCATTGTGAGGGTTTTAGTGATTATGCTGAACAGATGGTAAGCAAGGACCTGAATGAACTGGTTAAGGCCGCAGGTGTTTCGGCTGACACTGTGGCTAAGTTTGCCATTGAGTTTACATCAACACATAATCCGGTTGTTATCTTCAGCGAGAAGGAGATTTGTCCGGATTCCGCACAGGAAATAAGAAACCTTTCAATGCTGTCGGGAACCCTGGGCAAGCGTTCTGCAGGGGTACTTTGCCTCAAGGAGAAGAACAACAGTCAGGGTCTTATTGACGCAGGTATCTCATCAGGTCATCTCCCCGGAAACATTGAGATTTCAGGGAAGTCTTCTGTTCAGGTCGCCGGGAAGATTTGGGGTGTCGATGGTTTATCAGAAAGGACAGGTTCGGTAAAGAACCGCCTGATGGAGGGCAGTTTTGACAATCTTTTCATCTTTGGTGAGGATCCTGTTGGTTGTGCCATTGACCGTGACCTGATAGCCGGAGCCCTGTCAGGTGCAGGTTTCATGGTGGTTCAGGATTATATAATGACGGATACCGCATTGCTGGCAGACATTTTCCTTCCTGCAACCTATCCCTTCGAAACCGGTGGCAGCTTTACAAATACGCAGAGGTTCCTTCAGACATTTGGAAAGGAGACCGAGAGTCCGGTTGAGATGAACAACCTTGAGCAGCTGTACGGCATCGCTTCTGGAATAGGCATGAAGGCAACATCCGAAAGGGAGGCTATTCTTGATGAGATGTTTGGTTTCCTGGCCAGGGAGAAGGGAAAAAGAGTATTTGTGGTAACGGATGGAAGTGGAAAACCGGCCATGTTTATGCATGGTGCAGACACACTTGTGAGACTGTTTGATGAGTATTTCCGGGAGGAATTTCGCTAATAGCAGATTCTGCCATAATTAAACCGTATCTCCGGCGTTATTGAACCGGATTGAGCATCTTTTACCGCCCCGTCAAAAGCGGAATGAAAATTGTTGTACTTTTGCACTGAATTTGAAAGTCATAAACAAATGGGACTCAGCAGCAGCATACTTAAGAGCTTGCTAATAGGTTTAATCATAATTGCGACAGGAATACCGGGCGTAACTACGGCACAGGTGCCGGTTACAAAATCTTCCGAGAAGGTTGTAATAAAGGGTAAGAGCTATTACATACACACTGTTGAGAAAGGACAGACACCGTTCTCGATAGCGCGGGCTTACTCAATAACTCTTGAGATGCTGCATGCAGAAAACCCCGATGCACTTTACGGTATAAGGGAAGGCCAGGTGTTGAAGATACCTGTCGTGGAGGTTGTGGAGGAACCGGCCCGAGAGAAAGACCATGAAAGGTTTGTTTATCATACGATGGCACCGGGCGAGACAATATTTGCTCTTTCCAGGAGATATGACGTATCACAGGATGCAATTATTGAGGCCAATCCGGGAGTAAACCCTGCAGATATTCCGATAGGTCTGGAGCTTGCCATACCAAGGAAGGAGTTCAAGGCTCAGCAGGTATCTATAGCGCCCCAGAAAGAGGAGTTTACATCTTACAGGGTTAAGCCGGGTGAGACAATGGCATCTATAGCCAGATCTTATGGGATATCAACCAGAGAGCTTCGAAGAGTTAACGGTGGGATGATATTCGTGAGAGCTGGTGACATTATTAGGATTCCGGGCCGGCATACCATTACATCGGATATCGAGAGACCTGTTCATGTCACTGATACTCTGGTGGTAGTCAGAGACTACGACACTCTTGATTACCCTGGGAGGATAGTTGGCTACACTGATATCTCCAAACTGAAGGGCAGTGTTGACATTGCAGTTATGCTTCCTCTTTTCCTGAAAGAGAATTCGATCAGGATTGAGGTTGATTCAACATTACCCCAGTCAAGACGAGTCAGGGAAAGACCTTCTCACTGGATATACCCACAATCTCTGGTTTTTCTTGAGATGTATGAGGGAATCCTTATCGCTGCCAACGATCTTAGAGAAGCAGGCCTTGACGTGAGGATACATACTTTTGACACACGTGCGGAAAGAGCTGTTGTAGACGGGATAATAAACTCAGGAAGCCTGAGGAATATGGATTTTATCATAGGCCCTGTCTATTCCTACAACCTTGAGCGGGTTGTGCGTTATGCTGAGAGATACAATATTCCGGTTGTATCTCCGGTCCCGTTGCAGAACAGCGAAATTCTCAACTATAACAGTAATGTTTTCCTGACTAATCCTTCAACGGAGACCATTCAGGAGACCCTTGCAAGATCAATATCGCGGCACCATGAGGACAACCTGGTATTCATCTACTCTGATACAGCTTCAGTAAATAATGAGAGCCTGATATTCAGGAATATGATAATGCGTGAGCTATCACTCAGAACGCAGCCTGAGCAGGTCAGTTTTAAGCAGTTACTCTACAGGAGCCGCTCAATGTCGCCGGCTGACACCCTTGACAGAATCGCTCACACTCTTAATAGCGGAGCGTTGAACGTTATCATCCTTGGTACCGAGAATCAGTCAGCGGTTAACGAAACCCTGATGAATCTGCACGGGCTGTTGAAGCGCAACAGCATAACAGTTTACAGCTATCCGTCAATAAGGAACATCGAGGAGAATATTGACCTGAATTATCTCTTCGATCTTGGCATTAATTTTTACACTCCATTTCATGTTGATTACGGTAAGCCTGAAGTTTTACGATTTCTGAAAATATTCATGGAGACTTTCGGAGCCGAACCTGCAGAGACAAGCTTTGCATGGCTCGGATATGACATTACTGCCTATTTTACAAGCGGCCTTGCAATTCATGGTCGCAGATTTATGGATAATCCGGGCATCCACAATCCACGGTTGCTTCAATCAAGGTTCGATTTCAGAAGGGATAGGCCTGAGGACGGCTTTGAGAACTGGGGTCTCTATCGTATGAAATATACCAGCAATATGGAGCTCGTTGTGGTGGAAGAGGGAAGGTAGACAACAACAGCCCGGTATGGAATAAAACAGATTAACCAATTGTCTAAGACACGTATGGCTTCTGTCATTTACAAGGAATCTGATGATGAAACACTCATAAGGGCTTCTTTGACAGGTGACAAGCTGGCGTTCACTGAAATAGTCAACCGCTACAGTAACATGGTAGCCCGTACAGTAAAGGGTATGATAGGAGACTGTATGGCTGCTGAGGATGTCGGCCAGGAGGTGTTTATAAAGCTTTATTATTCACTGAAATACTTCAGGGGAGACTCAAAGCTTTCAACCTACATCCACCGTATAGCTGTCAACCTGACGCTTAATGAGATCAAGAAAACAAAGCGCATCAATCAGCCGACAGCTGATGAGGAGATAGAGACCCTCAGACGGGTACAGGTATCAGGCGATGATCAGGTGGAGCGAAATGAGACAAAGGAGCTGGTTGAGAAAGCCTTGCAAATGCTGGAGCCAAAGTACAGATCAGTAATTGTTATGAGGATGCTCCAGGGTTATGACACAAGGGAGACCGCCGAAGCGCTTGGTCTGCCGACGGGTACAGTGCTCTCGAGGTTATCAAGGGCACAGGAACAGATGAGAAATATATTGAAAAAACTATAAGATTACAATGAAGCCTGCAGATTTACTTATACTTATTGAATCGGGTCTCCAATCGGATTCCAGGGCCGGTGATCTCAGCGATAAGCTGAGATCTGAGGGGGTTCAATATTCGTTCAGCAGCGGTTTCACCACTAAGGTTTTGAACAGGATATCCGAAGGGGTTGTGGTAATTAACCGGCAACTCGATTTCGCAAGGTCACTGAACTCAATCTTCTACCGGGTTGCCTTTGCCGGAGTTGCTGCAATTATTATACTGCTTATCTCAATCTTTATTTCAGAGGGTTCTCTTTCTCTGAGTTCCCTTGTCGGAATCAGCAGGAACCTTGAAGAGGATCTGATTGGACTTCTGACAATCAACTAGTTTATTATAATGAAAGCACGATCGGTTATCGTCATTATTGCAACACTGCTGATGGGTTTTGTGTTAGGGATGCTGACATCTGCCCAGATACGATATCATAAACTCAAGCCTGTAAGGTTTTTCTTCACTGAAGAACGTTTCAGGGAAGCTATTTACAGCGCAATCAACCCTGATGACAACCAGAAGGAGAAGCTTGAGGTTGTGATCAGAAAATACTCCCGGTTAAGCAGGGAGATGCAGAACAATTACAGGAAGGCACTTGAAGATTTCACAGAGGATTTGTGGAAGGAGATATCTCCGATTCTTACCTCAGAGCAGAAGGAAAAGCTTGAGGAGATGGATCGCAAGAGGCAAGAGATAACAAGGCAGTGGAGGGGGCGTCCCCCCGGCGATTCTCTGAGGGGAGATGATGACCCAAGGCACAGGATGAGGTTTCAGGGCGATTCCTTAAGGATGAGGCCACAGGGCGACTCGTTAAGGCCCAGACAGCAGGGTGAGGCCTTCAGAAACAGGCCGGTTGATGAAACAGCCAGGGCTGGTTAATCAATAGCACTTTTCTTTAACCGGACAGGAACAAAACATAGTCAATTATTATCGGAATGTCAGCCGGATCGACTCCGTGCCTCAGGAGAACCTCTTCATCAAACTTCATTGTATTCAGGAATGCCTCCCTTGTTAATTCACCTCCTGTAAGGCTTTGCCTGTAGAGATCGGCAGCCTCACTCCTGTTACCTTTACAGAGAGCGAGATGACCCATGTTAATGTAATCATGGGCGTTCAGCTTCGTGTTTCGCAGCCTGTCGTAGTACTTCCCTGAATCTGCAAAGTTGCCAAGTGAAAAATAACACCATGCTATTGGGCGCAGGATGTTCACATTTCCAGGTTGGTCATATTCTATCCTGAAATAATATTTTAGTGCTGACTCATAGTCGCCAATGTCGAGATAACAGTGGGCAGTCATCAGTGTTGTATGCCTGTCGGAAGGATCAGAATCGGATGCATGAATATAATACTCAAGTGCCTGTTCAAAGCGTCCCAGTTTTCGGAGGCAGAAAGCTATCTTCTTTACTGTCCAGGCCCTTCTCTCAATAAGCTCAGCTCTCTGGTAGAGCTTAAGTGCCTCGTCATATTTTCCTGCCTGCTGAAGGCAGTATCCTGTCTTTTCATAAAGCTGTACACTCGAGGGCTCTTCTCTTAGCCTGCTTGCATACAGATCATGTGCATCCTCAAAGAAATCCTTGCTGAAAAGATAATCAGCCATGCTGATGTCGCTATCGGGTGTACTGCAATGATCGCGGTAGAAGGCTGCATTGTATATATCCAGCCTTCCGGTGAAAATATCCTCAAATTCCTTTCTGTATGGCGAAAGTTTATGGAACCTATATAGGTCCTGAAGGTATTGAGTAATTGCTACCCTGAAAGCCCTGTAAGGATCGGTCGCTGATTCAGTCTGTTCAAACTGCCCGAGTCCTTCAAGCTCCAGGCGGAATACCTTGAGCATCATCGTCTTCTGTGCTGCAGGCAGATATTTAAGGTTAAGGATAAGACTGTATTTATCTGAGTCGCATATGAACGGAGTCTTATAGAGAGCCTCTGCCAGATCGTTTGTACCCGGCCCAAGAATCTCATCTCTGAAGATATCGTCTACAGCTTCGTGGTCTGGGTGAAAAGGCATAAACCAATTCTCGAAGTCCCTGAAGAATTCAAAGTGTTTCAGGTTTGAGAAGGCCTGCATATATACATCTGCACCCTCCATCTGAAGTTTTGTCAGTTCTTCAAACGACTTGAAAATCTCTTCTGATTCACCGAACATCTGTGACCAGTCGGGGTTCCTGTCATCATCCGGATCCATTGGCATGATGTTGTCGAGGTCGAGCTTCTCCTCGATACGTGGTTTGAGTCTGGCAACCTGGGGCAGAATCTCCTCGGTAAGCTTCTTTCCAAGTTTCTCGGTTTCACGTGAGCGCAACATCTGAAGAACGACAATTCTGCAGTGTTCCCTGAAACGTTCATTTGAGCCTGCCTCTGTCAGTAATTCTGATATTTCAGGGTAAAGTTTCAGCCTTTCATCGTGATAATATAGTGTGATAATGAGTCCTGCAAGAGCCCTTGCCCTGACATGATCATCGCCGGTGCGGTAGAAATCCAGCAGGGTGTTTATTTTGTTTGTCTGGAAGAATCTCAGGGCACTCAACGTGACGGCGCTTATAAACAGCGAGGTTTCATACCATCTCAGCTTCCTGCTTTTTGCAATGATGCCAAGCAGGCTCATTTCTGCCTCACCGTAGATATCTGTTATCCACAGATGATTGAAAATCCTTCTGATTAGTAGCTTGTGCTGTCTTGCCTGTTCTGATTCATGGTCGGATGATACCTCCCCGGTCATCCTGAGCCACTCATCCAGTTCTTGTTTGAATAACAGGTCATCGACACTCTGTACTATACTTTTGCCCGTCAGTAATTGCTCCCGTTCAATCTGTTGTTTTACCCAGTAGGTATGCCATCCTGAATAATGTGACAATATGTCTTGTTTGACCATATCGGCAAGGTGGAGTATTGACTGGCGAAGTTTGCGATATATATTCTCGCGTTCAGGATCGTTTACACCCTCAACTGTGTATTTCAACATATTCCTGTACGTGAGTGTAAGTGCCTCAAAGTCATCAGTAAAACTACCGACAGCACCTTTCTCCATCATATTGCGCAATATATCGAGGCTCTGCTTTACTCTCCTTTTTGATATCAGCGAGACAATCTTCCTGTGCTGTTCCAGTATCTGGTTCATTTCCTGTTCCTTTTCTGAAAGAATGATAAAGCAACAATCCTGCCGCAATTAATTTTGAGGCAGTTATGTCAGACTGTTTTTTTATGACAAATGATTTTACAACCTTTGGACTTAGAAATGAAGGAACCGGGTTCAATACAGCCGGCATGGCTTCCTACAAGCCGTAAGGAGCTGGCGATCATGGGGGAGGAAGAGGCAGATGTGATTCTTTTCACGGGCGATGCATATGTTGATCATCCCTCTTTCGGAGCTGCTGTGATTGGCAGGGTCATTGAGGATGCAGGGGCAGTTGCAGCGATAGTGCCTCAACCAAACTGGAAGGATGACCTGAGGGATTTCACGAAGCTGGGCAAACCACGACTCTTTTTTGCCGTAACAGCCGGTAATATGGATTCCATGGTTAACCATTATACTGCCGCACGGCGACTGCGCTCAGATGATGCCTATACCCCGGGGGGGAAGCCCGGGTTCCGGCCTGATTACCCGACAATTGTATATACCTCAATTCTTAAGCGTTTATTCCCTGATGTTCCGGTGATAATTGGTGGAATAGAGGCCTCAATGAGGCGTTTCAGTCACTATGACTACTGGAAGGAGAGGGTTGAACCTTCAATACTTGTCTCAAGTGGTGCAGACATGCTTGTGTATGGGATGGCCGAGGAGGCTGTTCGTGAGATCGTAAGGCTCATGAAGAGGGGTGTGCCGTTCGGGTCGCTCAGGACAGTGCCACAGACAGGGATTGTGTTGGGAAAGGAGGATACCATTCCTGCCGTGAAGAAGTGGGAAGACCTGTATCTTGACAGCCATGAGATTGTTGTTGCCGACAAGAAGGCTTATGCCCGGAGTTTTGTGCTTTTTGAGACCGAGACAAACAAGATTGACCAGGCGAGGATGATTCAGGCAACGGGTAACAGGGTCGTAGTTGTGAATCCGCCCTATCCGCCGGGAGACAGCGAATCATCTGACCGGATCTATGAGCTGCCATTTACTTACCTTCCCCACCCTCGGTACAAGTCAAGGGGAACGATACCTGCCTGGGAGATGATACGGAATTCAGTAACCATTCACAGAGGATGCTTTGGCGGATGCAGTTTCTGTGCCATTGCTGCCCACCAGGGTAAGCATGTTACGAGCCGGTCGAAGGACTCGGTTCTGAAGGAGATTGACAAGATATCAAACATTGAGGGTTTCAGTGGCGTTATTACCGACCTGGGGGGCCCCTCTGCGAATATGTATGGCATGGAGCCCAGTGACAGGTCAAGATGTCTTAAATGCAGCCGTTCATCGTGTATCTGGCCTTCGGTATGCAGGAATCTTGAGACTTCGCATCAGAAACTTAACGATTTATATGAAGAGGCCACGAAGAGTAAGGGGGTGAAGAGGATCTTCATAGGTAGCGGCATACGCTATGATCTTCTCTTGCCAGGTCACAACAAGAGCGCAGGCAGGGAGGAGGAAGCCTACCTGAAGAATTTGCTTGAAAAGCATATATCAGGCTGGTTCAAGGTAGCCCCCGAGCATACTGATCAGGAGGTGCTTAAGCTGATGAGAAAGCCGCCTTTCGAACTCTTCAGGCAATTAAAGAAGAGGTATGATGCCATCATGAGGAAATCGGAAAAAAGCGGGATGATAGTTCCTTATCTTATTTCATCCCATCCCGGTTGCCGGGAGAGAAAGATGGCAGAGATGGCAGATGTTCTAAGGGAACTTGATATACGACCCGAGCAGGTTCAGGAGTTTACGCCTACTCCTATGACACTGTCGACTACAATGTTCTATACCGGTTTTAATCCCTATACCGGCGAACAGGTATATGTTCCCCGTGACCCTGGCGAGAGAAAGCGTCAGAAGGATAGGCTTTTTCAAAAAAAAAACCGGGGCGGGCGCCCCGGAGTTTGATCGGAAGCTACCAACTCCCGATCGCGTGTTAACCTAAAAACCAAACCATAAAAAGACTGAGTGGCCTCAGCCTTCATATTCCTTGAGAATATTCTTTACATCGTCAGGAGCAATCCTTCCGTATGTCTTCTCGCCGACGAGCACAACCGGAGCAAGTCCGCAGGCTCCAACGCAGCGAAGACTTGAAAGACTGAATTTCCCATCGGGCGTTGTCTGCCCTACCTGAATACCCAACTCCTTCCTGAATTCATCCAGCACCTTTTCGGCGCCTCTAACGTAGCAGGCAGTTCCCATGCAGATGCTGATCGGATGCTTTCCCTTAGGCGTCATTGTGAAGAACGAGTAGAAAGTTACCACTCCGTATATCTTTGCTACGGGGACGTTGAGATGCTCAGATACAACTTCCTGAATTTCTGCCGGAAGGTATCCGAAATGCTCCTGGCATTTATGAAGGACGTTTATCAGTTCCTGAGGATCGTGGTTGAAAGATGCGCAGATATCCTTTATCTTTTCCACATCCTCTTTCCTGAGTTCTATTTTTATACTTGACATGATCGTAATACTTTTTGAGTTTAACCTTTTTCGATTACTTACTGCTTCACTATTGTTCTCTTCTTCCTGTCGAAGTACTTAGTGTGCAGAAGATGGTGAGCCTTTTCGCTGTTGGGTTCACCCAGAAACTCATCATAAAGTTTGATGATGAAAGGATTCTCATGTGATTTTCTCAGGGGCTTATTCCTGTCTTCTTCATAGATTGCTGCAGCCCTTGCCTTGATTATTGAGGCGTCGCCGTGATGAAGCGGTTGGCCTCCACCGCCAATGCAGCCACCCGGACAAGCCATTACTTCAATAGCATGGAACTGTGATTTGCCAGTTCTGACGTCATCGAGCAACTTTCGTGCATTGCCAAGACCATGAGCGATTCCAATATTAACCGGCAGGCCGTCGAAGTCGATAGTTGCGCTCCTGACACCTTCCATGCCTCTCAACTCGTTGAAATCGAGTCTCTGAAGTTTCTTGCCTGTAAAAAGTTCATAAGCGCTTCTTACTGCAGCCTCTATTACACCTCCGGTTGCACCGAAAATGACTCCGGCTCCGGTCGATTCACCCATCGGGTTGTCAAACTCCTCATCGTCGAGGTTGTTTAGATCTATATTTGCCTGTTTGATGAAGTTTGCAAGTTCCCTGGTTGATATTGAAAAATCGACATCCGGATTATTGTCAACGGCGAATTCATCTCTCTGACACTCATACTTCTTTGCGAGGCATGGCATGATTGATACCACAACCATATCTTTACGGTCGATTTTAATCTGGTCGGCAAAATAACTCTTTGCAATTGCCCCGAACATCTGTTGTGGTGATTTTGCAGTTGATGGTATATCCTTTAGCTCCGGGAAATAGTGCTCAAAGAAGTTGACCCAGCCCGGACAGCAGGATGTAAGTATGGGCAGTTTAGCCGTTTTATCACCTGCGAGATGCCTTTTTAACCTGTCGAGAAGTTCGGTTCCCTCCTCCATTATTGTTAGGTCGGCGGCAAAATCGGTATCGAATACATAGTCAAAACCGAGTGCCCTCAGGGCTGCCACCATTTTGCCTGTTACCAGAGTTCCGGGCTTCATTCCGAACTCTTCTCCAAGAGCGGCACGTACGGCAGGAGCCGTCTGCACAACAACGGTCTTTGTAGTATCTGCCAGGGCCCTGAGAACGTCGGGTGTATGGTCGACCTCTGTAAGGGCTGCTGTTGGACAGACTGCGACGCACTGTCCGCAATAGGTACAGGTTGAATGTTCGAGGTTCATCTCGAAGGCCGGAGCTACCGCGGCCATAAAACCACGATTAACGGCAGACAATGCGCCTACAGTCTGAACATCATTACACATCATCTCACACTTCCGGCACATGATACACTTGTCAAGGTCCCTGATTATTGAAGGTGAGGTATCTTTCCGATATGTTGACATCTCTGCTATTTCCATTCCGGGAATCTCACGTATTCCCAGTTTTATTGCCATGTTCTGAAGATCGCATTTACCTGATTTTGCGCAGGTAAGGCACTCCTTGGGATGGTCTGAGAGAATGAATTCCATTACTGTCCGGCGGGCATTAAGTACCCTGGTTGTGTGTGTCTTCACTACCATTCCTTCTTCGCACTTGGTGGCACATGAAGGGGCGAGGTTTCTTCTGCCGTCGACTTCAACAACGCATATTCTGCATCCTGCCGGTTTATTTTCTATGTTCATGTCGTGCAGCTGCATGTAACAAAGTGTCGGGATCTCTATTCCGAGAGTTTTTGCCGCTGCGTGAATGGTGGTTCCCTTAGGTACCTCCACTCTCTTGTTGTCTATATTAAGTTTAATGTTTTCCATTACAATTATCTCCGTAGATTATTGAATACTGATTGCGTCAAACTTGCACTTCTCCATGCATGCGCCACATTTGATACATATTGCAGGATCGATGTAGTGAATCTCTTTTCTTTCACCGGAAATTGCATTTACGGGACATACCCTTGCACACGCTGTACAGCCAACACAATTGGTGGCATTGATCACATAGGTCATCAGCTCCTTGCAACTACCGGCAGGACATTTCTTGTCGCAAACGTGTGCCAGGTATTCATCCATGAAGTTGTCAAGGGTTGAGAGTACCGGATTTGGCGAAGACTGTCCCAGACCACATAGTGATGTATCCTTAATAACCGTCGACATGTTTCTGAGCCTGACGAGATCAGCTTCAGTTCCATTACCTTTGGTTATGTGCTCAAGAAGTTCATGGAGCCTTTTGTTACCGATACGGCATGGTGAACATTTACCGCATGACTCTTCGACGGTGAATTCGAGGAAGTATTTTGCAACGGAGACCATGCAATCATCCTCATCAAGAACTATCATACCACCCGAGCCCATCATTGATCCTGCAGCCAACAGGTTATCAAAATCGATTGGGGTGTCGAGGTGCTTTTCTGTAAGACAGCCACCCGAAGGTCCTCCGGTTTGTACCGCCTTAAATTTCTTGCCACCCTTTATACCACCACCGATCTCGAAGATCACCTCACGAAGAGTTGTACCCATGGGTACTTCAACCAGACCGACGTTATTAACTTTTCCTGCCAGTGCAAATACCTTGGTGCCCTTTGAACGCTCAGTGCCTATGCTGCTGAACCATTTGGCTCCCTTAAGGTATATTGTGGGAACACATGCAAGAGTCTCGACATTGTTTACGTTGGTAGGCTTACCCAGGAATCCTGATTCTGCAGGGAAAGGGGGTTTTACAGTTGGTTCACCCCTGTGACCTTCCATAGAATGTATCAGTGCTGTCTCTTCACCGCACACGAATGCTCCTGCCCCGTATCTCAGATCGATATCGAAATTGAATCCGGTTTCCATTATGTTATCTCCCAGGAGACCATATTCACGGGCCTGTTTGATTGCTATCTTCAGGCGGTGAATTGCAAGCGGATATTCTGCTCTGATGTAGATCAGACCCTTGCTGGCTCCGATGCAGTAACCGCAAATTGCCATTGCTTCAAGAACTGAGTGAGGGTCTCCCTCGAGAATTGACCTGTCCATGAACGCGCCCGGGTCACCCTCATCGGCATTGCAGACTACATATTTCTGATCAGCCTGGTTTCTTGCTGCAATTTCCCATTTGATACCTGCCGGGAAGCCACCGCCGCCACGGCCCCTTAGGCCTGCGTCTTTAATTTCCCTGATGGCTTCTTCCGGAGTCATTTCTGAGAGAACCTTACCCAATGCCATGTAGGCTTCACGAGCTATTGAATCATCAATATTCTCAGGATCAATGAAACCGCAGTTACGCAGGGCAATCCTAAGCTGCTTCTTGTAGAAGCCCATCTTCTTCGAGTCTGTAATGTGTTCCTTGGTCTCCGGATCGGTGAAGAGAAGCCTCTCAACCTTTCTTCCTTTAATAATATGCTCAGATATTATTTCAGCGGCATCCCCTGGCTTGACCTGAGTATAGAAGGTATTGTCGGGCATGACCTTTACAATCGGCCCTTTCTCGCAGAAGCCGAAACAGCCTGTGCGTATTGCCTGTACATCGTTCTCAAGGGTGTTGGCTTCAATCTCATAAATAAGGTTGTCAAGAAGCTCATCACTCATAGACGCGTGGCATCCTGTGCCAGCGCAAACCAGTAATTGCATTTTGTATTTTGCCATAGTATTCTCCTCCCTTGATTGAATTAGTCAATAGACTGGTAGTTGTCGGGAAGTATGCCTTCCACAAGCTCGCCGTTCTTAATGTATTTTTCAATAATCTCATCAGCTTTTTGCTTGTCAACATATCCGAAGACGATCGGGTCTTCACCCGGCCGCTTGACCTCAATTGTCGGTTCGGCAAAACAGTACCCCATATCGCCTGTCTGTATAACTACAGCATCGATATTTCGCTTGTCAAGCTCTTCTATAAGAAAAGCCATAATCTCTTTGGCTCCCGAGGCAATACCACTTGTTGCCATACCGACTTTTATGACGACACGACCCTCCTGGTTTTCTCCTTTTTCGCGAAGTTCAACTTTGGCCTGTAGCTCACTCCTTAATTTCTTAAGATCGGCCAGTGTTTTTACTTTGTTCATTTCTACTTGATTTACAAGGTTATATACCTAATTTCCGTTAATCTTCCGTTTTCTTTCGGGGTTCAATCTCCAATATTTATCAGGAAACCGATGCAAATGTATTATAAATTTATTGTGAAAAAAATAACAATGTGAATAAAATAACAGTAATTTGAAAATATTTAAAATTCAGATGATATTTGTCATTATATCAAAAGCCTGTTATTGTCTTAGCAGAAGTACTACACTACTCTCCTTTTCAGCGCTGCCCTGTCTTCATCTTTGCCTGTAATCTGGTGTAAGCTTTACAATCTCACAAATTACATTAACAGCCTTTTGCATTGATTCAAGGGAAATATACTCATATTTTCCGTGAAAGTTGTGTCCGCCGGTGAATATATTAGGGCAGGGGAGTCCCATATATGAAAGCTTTGCTCCGTCTGTCCCGCCTCTTACCGGCGTTGTCAGTGGCATCATTCCACAGTTGATTATTGCCTGCTCGGCTTTTTTGACAACATACATGAACGGTTCGATCTTTTTGCGCATATTGAAGTATTCATCTCTGATTGCAGATGTGACCACATTATCGCCGTAGCGGTTATTGAGCCATTCGGTTATGTCACGTATGGTTTGTTTGCGATATGAGAATCGCTGGTCTGAATGATCGCGAATCAGAATCCTCATTGTTGTGGAATCGACTGAGCCTTTGAAGTCGAATACATGAAAGTAGCCCTCATAACCTTCAGTATGTTCGGGTTTCTCAGCCTGAGGCAACATCCTGCAAAACTCCTGGGCGATACCTATTGAGTTTATCATCTGGTTTTTCGCAATGCCAGGGTGGATGCTCCTTCCCTGAACCGTAACTGTTACGCTTGCAGCATTGAAGGTTTCATATTCAATTGACCCGGCCTCACCTCCGTCAACTGTATATGCGTGATCGGCACCAAACTTCTCCACATCGAACTTGTTGGCACCTCTGCCAATCTCTTCATCGGGAGTGAAGCATATTCTGACATCACCTCTTCTTAAATCACCCCTTTTAAGCAGAATCTCTGCGGCCGTGATGATTTCCGCAATACCTGCCTTGTTGTCTGCTCCGAGAAGGGTTGTTCCGTCTGTGGTAATCAGGGTCTGGCCTGTGTATTTCTTCAATTCAGGAAAATCTCCCGGAGAGAGCAGGATACCGAGCTTCTTATTGAGGGCAATATCGTTGCCTGTGTAGTTGTGGATTATCTGCGGACAGACGTTGTCACCGGGCATTTCCGGGCTGGTATCAAG
This sequence comes from uncultured Rikenellaceae bacterium, assembly GCA_964446435.1. Lineage (GTDB taxonomy): Bacteria > Bacteroidota > Bacteroidia > Bacteroidales > VadinHA17 > SLNP01. The sequence goes on from CAYUOS010000019.1 coordinate 20,486, forward strand.
GTGAGCGATGAAGCCTGTTACCGGAATATCCTTGCTGTTTCCGGGTATAGTCCCCATTATGTACCCGTTCTCATCCATGCTGGCATCGGTAATCCCGATCTCCTTCATCTCTCCGACAAGCATACGGCCGAGATCAATCTGGCCGGGCGTACTGGGACAGCTGTCTGATTTGTCATCTGATGCAGTACCAACCTTTACATACCTTATGAATCGGTCGAGCAGCTTTTCCATAGTAATAGATTTATTTTAGGAGTATGTTTCCAAGAAGCATACGTCCGCTCTTCCAGAACGCCCTGAAGTAAGGATTGTCGGCCACATAAACCACCTCCCCACGACCAATTCTTTCAGAACCTATTACGAGTGTATTTTTGATTTCCTGCTTGAATTTGTAGCCCGCAAAACCCGCGACAGGTTCTGATTCTGTAATATAGCCGATATTGCTGCCGCCATTGAGATATGGAAGCACAGTAGAGCGTTTCATGATAAACCATTCGGTGCCGAGTCCGAAGGTATATGGATGTGTGACATCGAGTTTTACCCGGTATATGGCACCTGATGATCTTGTTGAGAGTGTATGGCGGCGTTCATCTTCGAATCTTCTGAGAAGCTCGGCATCGTCGCTGCGTTCCTTCTTCTCCCTGCCCTTAAGCTCTGCAGCCCTGAGCTCAGTACCCTTCCCCAGAGCTGTGGTCTTTTCAGCACTGAAGAGTGAGGTTGCAGCTTCAAGGGCCAATACCTTCCCTCCCTGCTGAAGGAATGCCATTATTGGATCCTTGTACCTCGTGTAGTTGCCTGACGTCAGAATCAGGACGTCATATTTTGTCATGTCTGCAGAAGCAGCGCTTGATGCATTGATTATGGTAACGGGATATTCGAGCTCGCGCTCAAAGAAGTACCATATTTCCCCGACAGCTCCTGCAGAAGTTCCATCTCCTCCAAGCATTGCGATTTTGGGAGCTTTTCGTGTGTCGGAGTATCCCGAACCGAAATCCTTCCCCGCATCGACGAGACCCGTAGAGGCTGTAAACAGCCTTATGCCTGCATAATCGGCCGCTTCCCTGACGAGACTGTCAAAAGTTGAAGGTATATGGGTATTGTCACCCCGTGCTATTATCAGTGAGCCCCTGTTGAATTTGTCCGGCCCTGAAGTGAATTCCTTCACGGCTGACCTTATGCGTACGTCTCTTTTATATAGTGCTGCCAGAAACCTCATATCATCGAAACCTTTCCAATTGACCAGGTAGGCGTAGGGTTTCTCTTCAAGAATAATGCCTGCAGGTCTGTTAAACTCAACCTTTCCATCTGCTGCATCTACCCTGTCTTTAACCGCAAAGCTGTTCAGGTTGAAAACATAAGGCAGGGCCCATGCTGACAGGTCATATGTTACCGAATCACTGGCCTTGCTTTCAGGTTCGAAGAGAACCTTTACCAGGTGCCCCTGGGGTTGAAAGGCTGAAATAAGTATATCTCCCTTGTCTATTGTGACCTCACCATCCTTGTCATTAAGGTATTCAAATCCCTTGAATTTCCGTCCGGTGTTCCCGGCATAGCTGTACCTGATCTGGTTGTGGTCGAGTAGTTCCAGGAATGCCTTTACTGCTGAGGCTTCGTTTGTACCTTTTACTATTACCGATTTATATTCAAATGGTGGCTTGTTCTGAGCCGTCTCGAAATACTTGTTGAAGTTCTCAAGAAGCTTTTCCCTGTTCTCGTATGAAACTCTTATGGTTGCCATTGATGACAGAAAATGACCCTCAATCCTGTGCCCGAGTGTCAGGGTGTCGCCTATAGATCTTTCGATACCCACACCTGCTCCACCACTTCCTGCCTGCTCGTAGGTGAAGCCCATGGCTCCGTTGAAGAGAGGCCAGGTGTCTCCAAAGCTTGGACAGAAGAGGTCAAAGCTCTCCTTTGTGTAATAGAGTCTGAATTTGTCATCGAAAAGATCGGCATTGCCTCTGCCCATAAGCTTATGGAACTCGCGTTGCCAGGGGGTAATTACCTCATGCCAGGGATCTGCACCGGGAGGAAAGAAATAATTGGTGTTAGTCCCCATCTCATGAAAATCGGCATGCACGTGTGGCATGAACCTGTTATAGAGTTCCAGCCTGAGACGGGTTTCTGTCTGTGTCTGCCATGTCCAGTCGCGGTTAAGGTCGAAGAAGTAGTGGTTTGAGCGCGAGCCTGGCCAGCCCTGAGACCTTTCCCATGAGTTGGGATCGGTATTCAGCTTCAGTGGCTGGAGCATGCGGTACTGGGTTGCATACCTGTCTCTTCCGTCAGGATTTGAGCAGGGATCTATTATAATTATGCATGAATTGAGCCAGTCGGCTACACCCTCGTATTTCGAGGCTGCCAGAGTATAGAGGGTAAGGAGGGCGGCCTCCATTCCAACCGATTCGTTCCCATGCACGTTGTAGCTAAGCCATATAATCGGAACCTGGGTTCCGCCAGATTTTTCATTTGAGAGGCCCGTCTTTGCCAGGTTATTCTTGCGGAGTTCCTCGAGGTTTGCGAGATTTTCAGGCGATGACACAAAGCAAACGCCCAATTCGCGGCCTTCGTAAGTTTTTCCGTAGGTCTGGTAGATGACATTGGATGATGTTGCGGCCACATATTTTACATAGTCCAGGGCCTGGTGATGAAACGTGAAGGTGGATCCCAGTTTGTAGCCGAGATATTCGTCGGGCGACTTAACATGTTGACATACAGCATTAAGCGTTGAAAATGCCGCTAACGCAACCAGATAAAAAAATCTCTTCATAGAATGAATTTTTGGAACAGATAAATATATTACAAATAGCTTTCATACAACATGTCTTATTCTATGTTGTAGGTGCAAATGGATAAATTTGCATGTCAGACATGAAAGAAGCTATCAAGGCGTCGACCGCGACGTAGCCTGTAGTGCATGAACATAAGCACTGCAGCAATGGGTATTATTGCAGATGAGACAATTGCTGACCACCTGATTGAGATGGCCCCTTTGATATATAGATCGGTAACCACCTCAATAGCAACACATAGTATATTTACTGCTATCAATACCATGGCAAGGAGATTGAAGCCCTTGTATTTTGTTTTCGATGATATCGATGTCACTATTCCGGAAAGAATAAAGAGGGCAGCGGTTAAAGGCAGGGCGACAGGTACGAACCAGTTGATGCTTTTGGTGAAGAGATTGAACAGGGCCAACATTCCTAGTGTATTGGTAAGCATAAGCATTATCATACCTATGGGCCGATGGTTCATGAACATCAGAATTGTCAGGCTAATCCAGATCCACAGAATCGATGTTACCGGGTAGAGGGCCCAGTTGATGCCACCTGTGAAGAGCAGGTTTAGCAGAAGGATTATTATGATACCGGTTATACAGACAACGCCTGAAAGCTCCCATAGGTATCTTAGAGCTTCTTTCCTTGATACCTTCAGTACTTCGCGTGGTTTGACCGGGGTTTTTGCTTCGGTTCCGCCTGTTTCACAGAGTGGACAGCTGTCAAATCCATCATCCAGCAAAACCCCGCATTGATCACATTTTTTCATATTCAGGTCTGGTTAAGTCTGTATTACCTGTTATCGTTAGAACGTGAAAAGAGTCTGACCCCTATACCCTGGTTCAGCAGGAACCTGAAAAACTCCTTTTCAAGAATCTGCTCTTCTGCTATAGAGCCAAAGGTTATTCTCATCGTGTTGCCAAAAGATGCAATACCACAACTGATTTTTACCTTGGAGTTAGGTGGCGGGGGAGTGATTGAAAAGGCCTCAACATGCTGACCTATTCCTTCCGGAAACTCGATTATACCCATATTGGTCAGAACTCCCGTGAAGAGACCTGATCCGAATATGTGATAGGCAAAAGCAAGAATAAGCCGCTTGATGAAAACAGGCATTATTCTGACAATCAGTAACTTTTCGCTTCCGACATTTCTTTTGATGATGCGACTAATGCGCAAAGGATGAGTCTCAAGCCTCATTATGTGATGAACAGATTCACATATATCATTGAAGGAAAACCTTCCCAGCCTGAGGTCTGTCTCAGGAACCACGAAGAGCGAAAAGTTCCTCATTGTCCGGCTGCTGAAGTATTTCCTGAGATTGACAGGTACCTGCACCCGTATTACCCCTCTGCGTTTCTTTTCGGGTAGCCTGTAAAAAATATCCTGTAAAACAGCGAGGTACACTGCAGCCAGGTATTCTGTTACCGAAACGCCAGAGGCTTTTGCCCGCGCAGCAATTTCCTGTGAATCTATTTCTCCGGTCATCGTCCGGAACCTGGGTTTCATGTTCAGGTTAAAAGGCAGATGCAGTGCCGGTTTTGGGTTTTCTGTTGCGGGTGTTCTCTTATTGAAATACCTTCCGAATGAATCTTCATACTCTTCCGGGTCAGGTCTTTGCCCGGGATTTATGATAGTAGCCGGTAACGAGTCAATTTTTCCGCAGTTAACAAGATATTGGCCCAGAAGGGTTTTAAGAAACTCCAGGGCTCCGCTGCCATCAGTAAGTATATGCACAAACTCAATGGAAAGTGTTTTGTTACTGACGAGGATCCTGTACATTACCTCCTTCTTTGATCCGATGGGGAAGGCGGTGCAAATTTCATTACTGTCGGCATGCAGACGAGGCACCAGATCACTCTTCTCAAGGTAATACCAGAATAGCCCGTGGCTTAATACAACATTGAAGTATGGGAACCTCGCCGCTACGATAGGTATAGCACTGGCAAGACATGAATAGACAATATCATCCTTTAGGGTAACCGATATCCTGAAGACAGCGGTGAACTCCCCACCGATAACGGCAGGGTATATCTTGGCAGCATTATCAAGCCTGAACCATTCAGGCTCATCTTTCAGGGGTGACTCTCTTTTCATTGTCTTATGTGGAGGTAAAAGTAAGAAAATATTAAATTTGTCGGGGAAGCTAAAATCTGACGTGGTGATCAGGGGATGTTGAAAGGGGTTGAGCGGAATTCATAATAAAAAACAAGATGATATGAAAAGGAAGAGTTTTTTGATTGCCGGTTTGGTACTGTTGCTGCCGGTTTCGTTAATTTTTGGCCAGGCCAGGCCTGCTGCCCCGCAGGTAATTGGATGGCAGGATGACAGCAGGTTTATTCTGCAGAAGATTGAGAATGGCGTGCCGGTGATAAAGAGTGTAGACGCGCGCAGAGGTACTGAACGGGTTATCAAGGACTGGAAGAGTGATCGAGAAAGACTTGTAGAGTCACTCCCGGGAAATTACTCTCCCGGACCTGCCGACATAGTCAGTCCAGACAACAGTAGCGTCATAATAGTCAGGGATAATGACCTATTCTATCTCTCTTCGCTGACAGGCAGGGAGATAAGACTGACCAACAATGCCGACCAGGAGGTCAATACACGGTTTTCACCCGATTCAAGGAAGCTGGCATATACCAGGAACAAGGATCTTTACGTCTACGACCTGATTGAGATGAAGGAGGTCAGGCTGACGCACGATGCAACCGACAGGATTTACAACGGCTATGCATCATGGGTCTATTTTGAGGAGATACTCGGAAGATCAAGCCGTTATGCAGCTTTCTGGTGGTCACCCGATAGCAGGAAGATTGCCTACCTGCGAACTGATGACAATCCGGTGCCCGATTTTACCATTGTCAGGCTTGAAGAGGAGGATGGTGTCAACGGCAGGACTGAGGTAACCCCATATCCGAAGCCTGGCGACCCGAATCCGGTCGTAAAAATGGGTGTTGCTGATATCTCGACAGGCCTGACCACATGGGTTAAGACTGATGACCGGATAGACCAGTACATAGCATGGCCTTTCTGGACGCCTGACAGCAGGCAGCTGGCGGTACAGATACTAAACCGTGACCAGAATGATCTTCGCATTATTCTCGCAGACATCAGTACAGGCGATTTTCGTCAGATATACCGTGAAACCCGTCCTACATGGGTTGACTTCTATGAGGATATCTATGTGATGAAGAATGGTAAAGGTTTTATTGTAAGAAGCTACAGGAACGACTGGGAAAATCTCTATCTTCATGACTGGAACGGTAGCCTGCAGGTTCAGCTGACCTCATTCGATTTCCGGGTGAATGGAATCGAAAGAGTCGATGAGGCTTCCGGGGTGGTTTATTTCTCGGCAACCGGGGGGCGATCGACAGACAGGCATTTCTATCGCGTGGGCCTTGACGGCAGGAACCTGGTTAGGCTAACATCGGGCGAAGGTACTCACAGTATAAACATCTCTCCCGGAGGCAGCTATCTTGTTGATACATGGAGCAGTCTGAACAATCCCGGAGCGATGGTTGTCATTGACAGAACAGGCAAGGAGTTGCGTGAGATTCACCGACCAGATAATCAGTTGTTTGACCCAAGCCTTCACATGAAGGTTGAGATGGTAACAATCAAAACCTCTGATGGCCTTTTTGACATGCCCGCAATCATAAGGTATCCGGTCAACTTTAATGAAACCAGGAAGCACCCTGTTGTGTTTACCATATATGGAGGTCCTGATGCCGGCAGGGTTCGCAACAGCTGGGTAAATCCGACTCCCGATTTCTATGCTCAAAACGGTATTATTTCCATATCTGTCGATCACAGGGCATCGGGGCATTTTGGCAAGAAGGGTCTCGACTACATGCACCGCAGCCTTGGCAAGTGGGAGATACTTGACTATGCCGATGCGGTCAGATGGCTTCGGGGCAAACCTTTTGTCGATGGGTCGAGGGTGGGGATAACAGGAGGATCGTACGGGGGTTATATGACATGTCTTGCCCTGACCAAGGGTGCTGAGTATTGGACCCATGGAGTGGCAAGTGCCCCTGTTACAGATTGGCGGCTCTACGACAGTGTTTATACTGAGAGGTTTATGGATGAGCCAAAAGATAATCCTGATGGTTACCGTGACGGATCTGTACTAACTTTCATAGACAATTACAAGGGTAAACTACAAATTGTGCACGGAGACCTTGATGATAATGTTCACATGCAGAATAGCATCCAGCTGATCTCAAAGCTTCAGGATGCGGGAAAACTGTTTGAATTCATGATTTATCCGGGTAACAGGCATGGCATTACCGGAGCAAAGAGGGTCCATGCCACCACCATAGCCCAGAATTTCTGGCTCAGGGAATTTTTTGGAAAATGATTATGACACATCGCAGAAAGCTGTATGCCTTGAGAAAGGCGATGAAAGAAGCAGGTCTGGATGCCTATGTAATACCTGCAACAGACCCGCACCTTGGGGAGTATGTTCCAGATCACTGGAAGGTAATCAGATGGCTTACCGGATTTACCGGTACAGCCGCCAATGTTGTTGTTACCAGAACCTTTGCAGGTTTGTGGACAGATTCAAGGTATTTTATTCAGGCAGAGCAACAGTTGTCAGGCTCGGGTTTTGAGCTGGTTAAGCTAAGAATACCACATACCCCTGAATACATCGATTGGCTGGCCGGGAATCTGAAAAAGAAATCGGTGGTTGGTGTTGACGGCCGCGTTTATGCAACCGGGCTGCACAAGCAAATGGTAAAGGCTTTGGAGTCCAAGAAGATATCAATAGATATCTCCGCTGATCTTATATCTTCTCTTTGGGCAGACAGGCCATCGATGCCGGCTACCCATGCGTTTGAACATACTCTGGAGTTCACAGGTCTCACCCGTGAGGAGAAGATAGGCAGAGTCAGGAACCGGATGAATGAAATGGGTGCTGACACTCATCTGCTTACTTCACCCGATGACATAATGTGGCTGCTGAACATAAGGGGCTCTGATGTAAACTACTGCCCTCTGATTATCTGTTATGCAATTGTAACTTCAAGCCAGGTCATCCTATTCGTAAATGAGGAGCAGATTCCCCGGAAAATGAAGAGAGATCTCGACAGGGCCGGAGTGGTAATACTTCCGTACGAGGACGCATCGGTTATTCTTAAGAAACTTCCGCGGAAAACTACACTTCTCCTTAATCCTTCATCAACCTCAGCGGCACTTTACAATTCAATTGGTCATGATGTTGTGATAATTGAGGAAGTAACAATCCCAACCCGTATGAAGGCAGTTAAGAATGCCACTGAGATCATGAATATAAGGCAGACAATGGTCAAGGATGGGGTGGCACTCACAAAATTCTTTTACTGGCTTGAGTCGTCGGTTGGTAGTGAAGGTGTTACAGAAGTTTCAGCAGCGGAGAGGTTGCTGCTCTTCAGGATGGAACAGGAGGGATTCTGCGGACCGAGTTTTGAGACTATTTCTGCATGGAATGCAAATGCAGCCCTGCCACATTACTCTCCTTCAAGGGAAAATGAAACAGTGATAACCGGTAATGGCATCTATCTGCTGGACTCAGGTGGACAGTATCATGGTGGAACCACTGATGTTACCAGATGTACGGTATTCGGGGAACCCAGCCAAAGACAGAAGAATGATTTCACTCTGGCACTAAAGGGGACAATAGCACTGGCCAGGGTTAAATTTCCACTGGGAACAAGAGGTTATCAGTTAGAGGTACTGGCGAGAAAGGCATTGTGGGACAACGGGCTCAATTATGGACATGGAACAGGACACGGGGTGGGCTATTTTCTGAACGTACACGAAGGTCCTCAGACGATTGGAAGCGGTGCCTCAGGTGACCTGAAGACTATACTTGAGCCCGGGATGCTAACGGCCGATGAACCGGCAATATACCGTCAGGGAGAATATGGATTCCGCACTGAGAACCTGTTGCTGTGTGTTGAGGATGAGCTTACAGAGTATGGTCAGTTTCTCAGATTTGAAACTGTAACTCTTTGCCATATTGAGAGAAAACTGATTGATCAGTCACTGCTTTCAGATGAAGAAAGGGAATGGATTGATAGCTATCATAGAATAGTATATGAGGCTATTGCAGAAAGACTTACGAGTGGGGAGCGCGTCTGGTTGAGCGAGAAGACAGCTCCACTGTTATAGAAAGAAGAATCTCAGGGTGTTAACAGGTAATAGTTGGGAACACCTGAATATTGAAATTGTTGCGTTCTGGTTGTTGCTCAGACAGAGATTGAATATCATTACTTAGAGGGTGAGGGTGTTGCATAATATTATTTCATATATTTGTATATGATTGTGGTCATTATCAAAGACCACGCCTCATTTTTTATTAACTTAATTCTTTCTATTCAGATGAACATTTTTGTTGCTAAGTTAAGTTCCCGCACCACCGGTGATAATCTTGCGGAACTTTTCGGCCGATTCGGAGAGGTCAGCTCCGCTAAGGTGATTACCGACCGGGAAACCGGTTTCTCGAAGCGCTATGGTTTTGTGGAAATGCCAGATGACGATGCCGCACAGGAGGCCATTAATGCTCTTAATGAGACAGAATTTGATGGCAGCCAGATAGTTGTTAAAAGATCAGACCCCCGTCCTGAGAAAAAGGAATTCAGGGGTGGAGACCGACGTGGCCACGGAGACCGACGTGGCGATAACCGCCGGTACAATAGTGACAGATATTAAGGAAATCCCGGGCAAGGCCCGGGATTTCTTTTTTTGAATTCTTAAGTTTTAATTATTTTCTTATAAGAGGAACAAATCTTACTGCCGAAATCGTTTGCCTGGAAATTCTACCCCTGTTCTTTGTTATCAGTATCAATTCCTGAATTGAACCTGGGTCACCCAGGGGCATGATGAGCCTTCCCCCTTCAGCAAGCTGATCAAGGAGAGGCTGGGGTATATGGTCACAGGCTGCAGTGACCATAATTATATCGTAGGGTGCGAACTTCTGCCAGCCTATATACCCATCTCCCTCTTTTGAGACAATGTTTTTATAACCAAGTTTATCGAAAAGATCTTTCGAAGATTTTGCCAGCTGCGGAACAATCTCAATTGTATATACCTGTCCTGTAGTTTCAGCCAGAATAGCCGCCTGATAACCTGATCCGGTTCCTATCTCAAGTGCTTTTTTGTTTTTATTTGGTTTTGCCAGTTCAGTCATCCAGGCAACAATAAACGGCTGTGAAATTGTCTGGTCATAACCTATTGGCAATGGATTGTCCTGATATGCATAATGCGCTATTCCGGGAGGTACAAAAAGATGCCTTGGAACCTTTCTCATCGCTGCCAGCGTCGTCGGGTCAGATATTCCCCTCGCTGCTATCTGACTGGAAACCATGTCGCGTCTTTGCCTCTCATAGGGATCTTTTTCCTGCTGCTTAAAGGGCGTCAGCAGAATTGCAATCAGCGATATCATAATAATTGATTTCATCGAAAAGATATAATCTTTTACAAGATAGTCATTTTTTAAGTAATTGGATGATGGTTTCAGCCTTACCCATCAAACAGCATGCCATCAATTGCAACAAACATTGAATAACGTGAATGATATTCAATTTGTGCCAACTATTGCATGTTAAGGGATTTCGTACATTAACCCGACACTGACCCCGATAGTCTGGGGTCTAATTTGTTGTTCAGATATGAATTTTTATTATTTTTTTTTGAACCTTTGCGACATATATCAATTTGACCAGGCAAGAGATGAGAAAATGGAAGGTTGAGGATTCGGCGGACCTCTATAACATAAATGGGTGGGGGGTAAACTATTTCTCCATCAATGATAAGGGGAATGTGGTAGTGAAACCACAGGCAAGCAGTGCCCCTGTTGACCTTAAGGAGTTGCTCGACGAGATGTTTCTCAGCGATGTCGCAGCTCCTCTCCTGGTGAGATTTCCTGACATACTTGATGACAGGATCATTACTATCTCGAAATGCTTTAAGCTGGCTTCCGAGGAGTATGAGTATCAGGCCCAGAACTTCATTATCTATCCAATCAAGGTGAACCAGATGCGACCGGTGGTTGAAGAGATCGTCAGCCATGGAAAGAAATTCAATATCGGACTTGAGGCCGGTTCAAAGCCTGAGCTACATGCTGTGATAGCGATAAATACTGATCCTGATTCACTCATTATCTGTAATGGATATAAGGATGAAGACTATATTGAGCTTGCCCTGCTTGCCCAGAAGATGGGAAAGAGGATATTCATAGTGGTTGAGAAGCTAAACGAACTTAAGATGATAGCTTCTATTGCCCGACGCCTCAAGGTTAAGCCTAACCTGGGAATCAGGATAAAGCTTGCGAGTGCCGGCAGCGGGAAGTGGGAAGACAGCGGCGGTGATATCAGCAAGTTTGGCTTGACTTCAAGTGAATTGCTCGAGGCCCTTGATTTTATCAATAAGAATAAGCTTGATGATTGTCTGCGATTCATTCATTTCCACATTGGCAGCCAGGTTACGAAGATCAG
>CAYUOS010000020.1:0-31428 GCA_964446435.1 uncultured Rikenellaceae bacterium
TGCCCCGGTTCCCGCGCAATGACAATTGAACGTGACAATGTCGCACTGGCCGGAGGCACAGCACCGGCAGACGCTCCTTCTGAGCTAAGGCAATGGCCTGTGCAGATGCACCTTATCAATCCCAACGCGGGCTACTTCCAGAATTCTGATCTTCTGGTGGCGGCAGACTGTGTTGCATTTGCTGCCGGAAACTTCCATGGGAAATACCTGAAGGGGAAGAGTGTGGCAATCGCTTGTCCGAAGCTAGACAGCAATATGGAGGTTTATGTAAACAAGATCACATCTCTGATTGATGATGCCAAAGTCAATACCATAACTGTCATGATGATGGAAGTGCCATGCTGCGGAGGACTGATGAGGCTCGTAAAGGCAGGAGCCGAAAAGGCTTCCAGAAAAGTACCGGTTAAACTGGCCATCGTAGGAATCAATGGAGAAGTTATCAAGGAGGAATGGGTGTAGTACCGATCAACGGTCAGGTCATTCTGAAATGCAATACCATGATATTAAATAATTTAACAAGATAGTATTAACAATTTTAAAAGGAAAAGGATTTATTATGAGTATGTTTTGTTATCAATGCCAGGAGACAGCCAAGGGAACAGGATGCACAACACGTGGTGTGTGCGGTAAGGATAGTGATGTAGCTGCAATGCAGGACCTCCTGGTCTACGTTACCAAGGGTGTTTCAATACTTGCTTCAATAGCAAGGGAAAACCACTATTCAAGTGCCAAGGTTGACAGGTATGTACAGGAGGCACTTTTTACAACTATCACCAATGCAAATTTCAACAACGAGAAGATCATCGAGAAGATATGGCAGGGAATCTCGGTAAGGGAGGAACTACGTAAGGAGATGGCTGAGAAGGGTATAGCAATTCCCGCCACTCTTCACAGCAGTACAGCATGGACCCCCTCAGATGTCTCCGATATGGAGGCAAGGGCATCGCTGGTTGGAGTGATGGCCACAGCCGATGAGGATATCAGGTCACTCAGGGAACTGGTCATCTACGGGGTAAAAGGAATGGCTGCATATGCCGAGCATGCCGGCAACCTTGGCCATTCGGCAGATAGCGTTGACGGATTCATACAGAGGGCACTGGCTGCAACAACAGACGATTCACTATCTGTTGCAGAACTTACGGCGCTCGTACTTGAAACCGGAAAGCACGGAGTTGAGGTGATGGCTCTTCTCGACAAGGCTAATACATCTTCCTTCGGCAATCCAGAAATAACCGAAGTCAACATAGGTGTAAGAAACAATCCGGCCATACTGATAAGCGGCCATGACCTGAAGGATATGGAGGAACTTCTCAGGCAGACAGAGGGAACAGGGGTAGATATCTATACTCACAGCGAGATGCTTCCGGCCAACTATTATCCTGCCTTCAAGAAGTACAGCCACTTCGTAGGTAACTATGGCAATGCCTGGTGGAAGCAGGCAACTGAGTTTGAGACCTTCAACGGGCCTATTCTGTTCACAACCAACTGTATTGTACCACCTCGTGAAAGCTACAAGGACAGGGTATATACAACCGGGTCATCAGGTTTTCCGGGAATCACTCATATTAGCGACAGAAAACCGGGTGGAGAGAAAGACTTCTCACAGATAATTGAGCATGCGAAAAGATGTGCTCCTCCTGTCGAAATCGAAACCGGAACGATCATAGGCGGCTTTGCTCATAACCAGGTTCTTAAGCTTGCCGACAAGGTTGTTGACGCAGTGAAATCAGGGGCTATAAGGAAATTCTTTGTGATGGCCGGCTGCGATGGAAGAATGAAATCGCGTGACTACTATACCGAATTTGCCCGCAAACTTCCAGGCGATACGGTAATACTGACAGCAGGATGTGCGAAATACAGGTACAATAAGCTTCAACTCGGTGACATTAACGGTATTCCAAGGGTTCTTGATGCAGGCCAGTGCAACGATTCATACTCGCTTGCCATGATTGCTCTCACACTGAAAGAGGTCTTCAGGCTGAATGATATTAACGAACTGCCGATTGCCTACAATATTGCATGGTACGAGCAGAAAGCGGTAATAGTGCTTCTCGCCCTCCTGTACCTGGGAGTGAAGAACATTCACCTCGGCCCGACCCTTCCGGCATTCCTTTCACCCAATGTGGCGAAGGTACTTGTTGAGAACTTCGGGATCACCGGCATAACAACAGTTGACGAGGATATGAAGATCTTCCTGAACTAAGCAGGTTGATCATAACAGAAAACCGGAGGCCGCCAAACCTCCGGTTTTCTTATTTCAATTCCCTGCGTCCGAACCGAGTCCGGCTTGCCGGGCGAGCTCGCGACCGAACGGGAGCATACCCGATACCCGATACCTGATACCCGACACCCGATACCCGATACCTGATACCTGATACCTGATACCTGACTAATTATCTATCAACACCATCTCGTCAAGCAGATAACCTGCTCCGGCGAACTTGTCGATGATGAAAAGGGCATATCTGATGTCAATACTTATGTTCCTGCTCTGCTCAGGATTAAAGGCCATGTCGCTGGCCACACCCTCCCATGCACGGTCGAAATTGACCCCTATAAGATGACCCTCGGCGTTTATTACCGGACTGCCTGAGTTGCCTCCGGTAGTATGGTTGGTGGCAATGAAGCATACCGGCACCTCCCCATCCTGGGTATACCTGCCGAAATCCCTCGCCGCGTAAAGGTCGCGAAGTCGCTGGGGTACATCATAGTCATAGATATCGGGATTGTCTTTCTCCATAATGCCCTTCAGGGTTGTGTAGTGCTTGTGGTAGACAGCATCCCTTGAGTCATAGCCACGTACCTCACCATAAGCCACCCTGAGTGTTGAGTTGGCATCGGGATAGAAAATCCTGTCGGGCTCAAACTCCATCTGGCCAGCCATATAGATAACATTAAGGCGCTGAATCTCAGTATTTATCCTGTTAACCTCTCCCCTGTAGTTTTCACCAAGCCATGCATCAACATCCACTGCAAGTATATAGAATGGATCCTTCGCCAGCTTCTTAGCAGCTGACTTGTTGAAATTCGACAGCAGTGCCACAAGTTTCGACTGGTCGGCAAAATATGTCTTTGAGTACATATCGTCAACAGCAGCAGCAAAATCTCCACGGTATTTCTGGTTAAGCTTTATGAATTCCGGAGCCTGGCTGGCGGCCGGAACAAGCCTGGAATACAACTCCAGCACTGCCGCTGCAACTCTCCTGTCTACATTAACATCATAGTTCCTGAAGAACCCTGCTGCTGAACCGGCAGCGTTCTCTGCAGCGCGCCTGACGGCCTCAGCATCGGCCCCCGACTCAACAAGAGCAACAAGGCTCCTGTAGCCCCTGGCATGCCCTATTGCCTCAATTCCGCTGCTGAAAAAGACCTCGTTGGTGAAATTGTTAACCACATTATACTTCACCAGGTCAGAATACAACCGTTCGTACTGCGGCAAAATATCACCATATTTTGCACGCAAGGCCGGCGTGGAATTTGCCCATGCCTGGAACCTCTTTTCATATTCCCTCTTCTTCTCAATTGTCTTCAGTCTTTCAAGACCCTGCTGCTCGCCTATCCATCTCTTCCATGAATTGGCCACTCCTGATTTCTTCGAAGCATACTGGATTCTTACCAGCGGACTCTTAGCCATCTCATCCTCATAGATTTCGATCTTCTTTCCGCGAAGCTCAATCATCTTGGGATTTAAATGGTTCTTAACCATATCGATATGGAACGAAGGAACGTACTGGTTTGTACCACCGGGGTAGCCAAATACCATCGTAAAGTCTCCCTCCTGGACTCCCTTGAGCGAAATCGGGAAAAAGTAGCCGGGCTTGTAGGGCACATTATCGGCAGAATAGTCAGCAGGTTTATTGTCCTTATCGGCATAAATCCTGAACAGTGAGAAGTCTCCTGTATGGCGGGGCCAAACCCAGTTATCGGTCTCTCCCCCGAACTTGCCGATGGCCGATGGCGGAGCACCTACGAGCCGCACATCCCGAAAGGTCTCATTAACGATAAGGAAGTACTGGTTACCCATAAAGAATGGCCTTACTGCCGCAGAGTAATGTGTGCCTTCAACTGCTTTCTGCCGTATCCTGTTTATGTTACTGTTGATGACCCGGTTTCTCTCTTCCTCTCCCATGTTCGCGGTGACACCCGCAAGCACCTGATCGGTAACGTCCTCCATCCACTTCATGAATGTCACTGTGAGCCTGGGGTTTGGCAACTCCTCAGCTCTCGACATTGCCCAGAAACCATTGGTCAGATAATCATTCTCGAGAGTCGAATGAGACTGTATCTGTCCGTATCCGCAATGGTGATTGGTAATCATAAGTCCATCGCCCGAAATCACTTCACCTGTACAACCGCCGCCGAAGATCACAATGGCATCTTTCATGCTCGCCCGGTTCACACTGTAAATATCCTCGGCAGAAAGCTTGAAGCCCTTCTCCTGCATCAGTTTAATGTTGTACTTCTCAATGAGGATAGGTATCCACATGCCCTCATCGGCCTTCGCCGCACCTCTGCAGAGAACAATGGCGGCAACCAGAATCAACAAAAATTTTCTAATCATAAAATCAGGTTTTAGTTATTTGACAAACTCGTTAAGCTCACTATATAATCTACTCACAGGCAAGCCGATAACATTGAAGTACGAACCTTCAATCCTTTCAGTCGCCACATATCCAATCCACTCCTGAATGCCGTACCCCCCGGCCTTATCGTACGGACTGAAATTATCGACATAATACTCAATTTCATCCTCCGCTATCTGCCTGAAAGCCACTACAGTCTCGACAGAAAAGCTTCTCTGCCTTCCGGCCGTCATCAGGCACACACCCGTAATCACCAGGTGCTCACGCCCCGACAGCAGCCTCAGAAACTCAATTGCCTCGTCCCTCGATGCGGGCTTCGGCAGCAACCTGTCGCCACACAGCACAATCGTATCTGCCGTAATAAGTATTTGTCGGGAACCAAGGCCACCACCAAGCTTCTCGGCCTTCGCCTCCGCGAGAAAGATGGCATTCTCTTTCAGTGGAACCGAAGGCGGGCACTCTTCATCGATATCAGGATCAGCGACATCGAATGCAAACCCGAGGGCAGCAAACAACTCCCGCCTCCTCGGTGAGACAGAGCCCAGAATAATATGGTAATCCTTCAGTCTGTCAGCGAGCATATCAGTAAAGAGCGGCAGTGAGTATTAACCTGACAACAAAAATATACAATAGTCCCATAAGCATGATAATCTTCATAACGCTGCTGGCAGCATGAAAATGCTTCCTTCCCCTGCCGGTCATTACCATAAATATCACCAGCAGTAGCGGCAACGCGATGGCAACAGAAATGTAGACAAGAGTGGTTGTATCCCTCACGAACAGGAACCATACAACGTATAGTGTTACCAGAATACTCACCACCAGCGCAGTCACAATCAGTTTCGAACTGCGGATACCAGCCACTACGGGAAGTGTGTTGCGGCCATACTCAAGATCTCCCTCGTAATCTTCAATGTCCTTGACTATCTCACGGGCAAGGGTTGTAAGGAAGGCAAACAGTGAGAAACCTCCAGTCCAGAAAAACAGCAGCTTGTAATCAGGATGATCCATGGCATTTGTCGAGTAATACTCATACATGGCCGGAAACTCGTAGAACACAACCATGAATGGCACCAGGGCTGTCAACAATGCAACAAGTATGTTCCCTATAAGGAACTGCCTCTTATAACTTGCCGAGTAGAACCATAGCAGTCCCGAAACGAGCAGAAATAGCGTACCAAGCCAGAAGTACCCTACCCGCCAGGAGACGTAGAAGCCTGCGAACACCCCGGCAATATTGAAGATATTGTGCATCATCATCGCCCTGCGTCTCGGAATCGCGGTTCCCACAATGACAGTACCCCTGTTGATGATATCGGTCTTGATGTCAAAGTAATCATTGATAACATAACCGCCGGCTGTGAGGCATACCGTTGCAAATACCAGCATGATGAAGTCGAACCAGTGCATTCTGAGCAACACCGGCTGCATGTCGCCTGCAACATTAAGTACCAGCATCTCGGCCGCAAGGGAGGCCAGTAACACATACCTCACCAGCACCATTGTGATGATTACAATGAGGAGGTTCTTCCAACGTATTACCCTCATGAACTCTTTCATACTCTACCAGTTGAATGCATCATCGTCCATCCACTTTTTGTGCAGGCGCATCACCTGCTCTATAACGTCCCTGGCGCAACCATCGCCTCCCCGCTTATCGGAAATATAGACCGATATCTGCTTTATCTCGCTGTCAGCATCAGCCGGACAGACCGGAATGCCGACACTCCTCATTATCTGGTAATCGGGAATGTCATCTCCCATGTAGAGTATCTCCTCACTGTCAAGCGAGTACTTTTCGACCAGCTGCTTGAAATGCTCAATTTTGGAGCGGCTGTTCATGTAGATGTCTTTTATGCCCAGGCCCTGAAGCCTCTTCACATACTCTTTTGACTTGCCGCCCGAGATTACTGCCACCCTGTAGCCTTTTCTCACAGCAAGCTGCAATGCGTATCCGTCACGCAGGTTTATCGTTCGCGAGGGCAGACCGAATGAATTCATCGGAATTGTCTGGTGTGAAAGCACACCATCGATGTCAAAAATAAACACCCTTACCCTGCCCAGTTTTTCCTTGAAATTGCTCATTCTTTAGTTTTGGCCGCCTGTTTTATGATTGAGTCGCTTACTATCCTGTAAAGGTTCATTAAATCGTCTGAGAAAGATAATAATCCCAGATGTTTTTCAATAGTACTTATGTCATTTCTTATCGCCGGGCCTGTTTGTGCCGCAGAAGGACCCATGTCAAGGGCCTTCTGGAGTGTTTCCCTTACAAGCGGCCCGAATACTGACCTGTCAATGCCGGCCCTTTCGGCTGTGCTGATTCCTGCATAAAGCATATGGTTAACAAAGTTGCACACGAATACCGCGGAAAGGTGCAGGATTCTCCTGTCAGCAGAATCGAGATGATGACTCCTGGCGCCAAGGGCATGAACCATTTCGTCTACTGATGCGTGTGTATTATCATCAGAGGCCTCCGTGAAAAATGGTACCTCCGCGATATTAACATGCCTGTTAATGGTAAATGTCTGCAGGGGGTACAACACCCCGTGGCGCAGTATGGAAGAAGGAAACAGATCAATACCCGTGCTGCCCGAAGTATGTACCACCACCACTGAAGGCGGGGCCTCAAGCCTTGAAACTACTTCGGCTATTGCATCATCGGGAACCGCTAACAGAACATAGTCGGTTGAGACCGGAATAACAAAGCTATCGAGCACTTCTGAACCTGTAATCACAGCCAGTGCCTGTGCTGTCTTACGATTCCTTGAAATGATTCCGCGAATTCTGTACCCCGACTGGTGAAAAGCCACAGCCAGTGCTTGTGCCACCCTTCCCGAACCTATAATGGTCAGCTCTTTCAACGCAGGTCTCAATTTTCGTGAAATATACAAAATTACAGCAAGATACTTCAAATTAAGTACCCTCAACTGTTGTCAGCGGAATGTAATTGATGAACCTCAGGCCCTTAAAGCAGGGCAGACTCTATTTTTTCTTGCCGTACAGATCCTCCTCAATCCCCTTTACCTCAATCTGGTAAACCCTGTATGAAGGCTGGTAGTACATGTAGTTACTACTGTTATACAGATAGTTGCACTCATAGTATGCATCACCCGTTACCAGAAGAAGAGCGGGGGAGGTAAAATCCTTAAGATAGGTCATCCACTCTGATGGATTGCAGAAAAAATATGTGGCATATGGATTTACGGAGGGGCTGAAGCTTGCCGTATTGTCTTCGATGCTGAAATATATCCTTACCGGTTCCTTGTTAAGGGTTTGCACCACATCCTTACCGCAACCGCACCTTGGTTGCTTCTTACAACCTGAATAGCCGGTAATTGGCATTAATATGACTGCAATTACCAGTAGTTTCCTTAATACGACTTTTACCATTGCCTTCCTACAAGTTACTGTACTTTACAACGAACAAAGTTAAAACAATATTGCGGCATACAAAAAAAAAGCCGCCGGTAAGATTTATTCCGGCGGCTTTTTGCACGCTTGGCATATCAGGCCTGGGCTGTGGGTCCGCCAAAAGTCATTGGCATGACCGGCCCCGAGCCTTTTATCTCCTTAATGATTCCATGAACCGATTCATACTTGTCGATATTGTCTTCGAGAGCAGCTGCAAGCCTCTTTGCATGTTCAGGTGTAAGGATTATCCTCGATTTTACCTGTGCCTTGGGCACACCTGGCATAATACGAACAAAATCTATTACAAACTCAGCCGAAGAGTGGGTGATAATCGCAAGGTTTGAATATATCCCCTGTGATACCTCCTCATTAAGCTCGATGCTGATCTGGTTGCTTTTCGGATCTGTCATGGACTTTCAATTTTTGTTACTCCTCTTCAACTGCAGTGACCTTCTGATCAGATGTCACAAGGCTCTCATACTCCTCAAGCGAGCCAACAATCATGTTGTTGTATTCCCTTGCACCGGTTCCGGCTGGTATGAGGTGACCTACAATGACATTCTCCTTAAGTCCCTCAAGCCTGTCAACCTTGCCCAGAATTGCTGCCTCGTTCAGAACTTTCGTTGTCTCCTGGAAGGAAGCTGCCGAGAAGAAGCTGTTGGTCTGCAATGCAGCCCTGGTAATACCCTGAAGTACCTGGCACGATGTAGCTGGAATAGTGTCGCGAGCGTCAACAAGTTTCCTGTCACGACGCTTGAGCATCGAGTTTTCATCACGAAGCTTTCTTGCCGTCACAACCATTCCGGGCTTGAATGTCTCTGAATCACCGGAATCAAGAATTATCTTCTTACCGAATATCCAGTCATTCTCATCCATAAACTCAAGTTTATCAACAATCTGACGCTCAAGGAATTTGGTATCACCCGGGTCAATTATCTCAACCTTCCTCATCATCTGGCGCACAATAATTTCAAAGTGCTTGTCATTTATCTTCACACCCTGAAGCCTGTAGACCTCCTGAATCTCATTGACAATATACTCCTGCACCTTTGTCGGACCCTTGATGTTAAGGATATCGATTGGTGTGATTGCGCCGTCTGAGAGAGGAATCCCTGCCCGTACATAATCATTCTCCTGTACGAGTATCTGCTTCGATAGAGGAACAAGGTATTTCTTAACCTCTCCCGCCTTCGATGTAATTGTTATCTCACGGTTACCCCTCTTGATCTTGCCGAACTGCACCTCACCGTCGATCTCAGCTACAATAGCCGGGTTTGAAGGATTCCTTGCCTCAAAGAGTTCGGTAACCCTTGGCAAACCTCCGGTTATGTCACCCGACTTTCCTACTGCCCTTGGTATCTTGACCAGGATATCTCCGGCCTCAACCATCTTCTCACTGTCAACCACAAGGTGGGCTCCCACCGGCAGGTTGTATGACTTAATCTCCACCCCTTCAGGTGAAAGTATCCTGATAGCCGGGTTCTTGGTTTTATCCCTGCTCTCTACGATAACCTTCTCACGGAAACCGGTCTGTTCATCAGACTCCTCACGATAGGTTACACCCTCAATAAGGTAGTCAAATCCAACCTTACCTGCAATCTCAGAGATGATAACGGCATTGAACGGATCCCATTCACAGATCAACTGACCCTTCTCAATCTCCTGTCCGGGCTTGATATAAAGTTTCGAACCATAAGGTATTGTATGTGTCGTAAGACTGATTCCCGTCTTCTTGTCTACAATCCTCAGTTCTCCAAGACGTCCGATTACAATATCCATCTTTCCCTTGTCAGGGTCGTTCTTTACAACCGATCTCAGTTCCTCGATTTCGGCAATACCACCATACCTTGCAACAAGGCTCGATTCAGTGGTGATATTTGATGCGGTACCCCCTACGTGGAAGGTACGAAGTGTAAGCTGTGTTCCGGGTTCACCGATACTCTGGGCTGCAATTACTCCAACGGCTTCACCTCTCTGTACCATCTTTCCGGTAGACAGGTTACGGCCATAACACTTGCTGCAGACACCCTTCTTCGATTCACAGGTAAGCACCGACCTGATTTCAACCTGCTCGATGGGTGAATCCTCAATATACTTGGCAAGGTCTTCTGTCAGCTCATCACCCGATGAGACTATCAGTTCTCCAGTAAGCGGATGGTAAACGTTATGCACTGCGGTTCGTCCCAGTATTCTCTCGTAAAGCGTTTCCACAACCTCCTCATTCTTCTTGATTGCAGTTGCAACCAGACCTCTGAGTGTTCCGCAGTCCTCCTCTGTTATGATTACATCCTGTGATACGTCAACAAGACGCCTTGTCAGATAACCTGCATCGGCAGTCTTCAAAGCTGTGTCGGCAAGACCCTTACGGGCACCGTGCGTGGAGATGAAGTACTCAAGTACTGACAGACCCTCCTTGAAGTTTGACAAAATCGGGTTCTCAATAATCTCCGAACCGGTGGCTCCAGACTTCTGAGGCTTGGCCATAAGACCCCTCATCCCTGAAAGCTGACGTATCTGCTCCTTTGAACCCCTCGCGCCTGAGTCAAGCATCATGTAGACAGAGTTGAACCCCTGTCTGTCTGTAGAAATCTGCTTCATCAGCTCCTGCGTGAGCCTGGCATTGACATGGGTCCAGATATCAATTATCTGGTTGTACCTTTCATTGTTGGTAATGAAACCCATATTGTAGTTCGCGAGAACCTCCTCAACCTGTTCATAGCCATCCTTGACGAACTCGGTTTTTGCCTCCGGAATGATCACATCATCGAGGTTAAACGAGAGACCGCCCTTGAACGCCATATAGTATCCAAGATCCTTTATACTGTCAAGAAATTCGGCTGTCTTCGCTGTTCCGCTGAGTTTCAGCACGTTTCCGATAATATCCCTTAGTGACTTCTTAGTCAGCAGTTCATTTATGAATCCCACCTCTTCAGGTACAACCTCGTTGAAGATAACCCTTCCGACAGTGGTCTCAATAAGATGATTAACCCTCTTGCCCTCGACAACGTCATCGACCTTTACCTTAATGATTGCATGGAGTTCAACCTTGTCCTCATTGAAAGCTATATTCACCTCCTCTGCAGAATAGAAGGTAAGCCCTTCTCCTTTCACCTTCTCTGTATCGGTTCCCTTTTTTGCCTTGGTCATATAGTAAAGACCAAGCACCATATCTTGTGAGGGAACCGTAATCGGGGCTCCGTTTGCGGGGTTCAGAATATTGTGAGAGGCCAGCATAAGTATCTGTGCCTCAAGTATGGCAGCATTTCCAAGGGGAAGATGCACTGCCATCTGGTCTCCGTCGAAGTCAGCGTTGAAAGCAGTACAGACAAGTGGGTGCAGCTGTATGGCCTTACCCTCTATAAGTTTTGGCTGGAACGCCTGAATACCAAGCCTGTGCAGCGTCGGGGCCCTGTTAAGGAGTACAGGGTGTCCCTTGAGTACATTCTCAAGAATATCCCATACAACAGGATCCTTCCTGTCAACGATCTTCTTTGCTGATTTTACTGTCTTGACAATGCCTCTTTCTATAAGCTTCCGTATTACGAACGGCTTATACAATTCAGCTGCCATATCCTTTGGCAGACCACATTCATGAAGCCTGAGCTCGGGGCCGACAACTATCACTGAACGCGCTGAATAGTCAACCCTCTTACCAAGAAGGTTCTGACGGAAGCGGCCCTGCTTGCCCTTGAGACTGTCGCTCAAGGACTTGAGTGGCCTGTTGGCATCTGTCTTGACAGCATTCGCCTTGCGCGAATTATCAAACAGTGAGTCAACCGCCTCCTGCAGCATCCTCTTCTCATTTCTCAGAATCACTTCCGGGGCCTTTATCTCAATAAGCCTCTTCAGCCTGTTGTTCCTTATAATAACCCTTCGATACAGATCATTGAGGTCACTCGTGGCGAACCTTCCACCGTCGAGAGGCACCAAAGGCCTCAGTTCGGGTGGTATTACAGGAACAACCTTTATTACCATCCATTCCGGTTCATTGACATTCCTGGATTCCCTGAATGCTTCAACTACCTGCAGCCTCTTAAGAGCTTCATTCTTCCTCTGCTGTGAGGTTTCGGTATTGGCCCTGTGGCGTAGCGAATATGACAATCCGTCAAGATCGAGTCTCTGAAGCAGCCTATAGATGGCTTCAGCACCCATGTCTGCTATGAACTTGTCAGGGTGGTCATCTTCAAGATACTGGTTCTCCTTTGGAAGCGACTCGGTAATCTCAAGGTACTCCTCCTCTGTAAGGAAATCGAGATATTTGATGCCATCGACGGCTTTGATTCCCGGATTGATGACAACATACCTCTCATAGTAGATTATAGAATCGAGCTTCTTTGAGGGTAACCCCAACAGGTATCCGATCTTGTTTGGAAGTGACCTGAAATACCAGATATGCGCTACCGGAACAACCAGCGATATGTGGCCCATTCTTTCACGACGTACTTTCTTCTCCGTTACTTCGACTCCGCATCTGTCACAAACAATGCCTTTGTATCTGATGCGCTTATATTTGCCGCAATGGCACTCGTAATCCTTTACCGGTCCGAATATCCTTTCGCAGAAAAGGCCATCCCTCTCTGGCTTGTAGGTACGATAGTTAATTGTCTCCGGTTTAAGAACCTCACCGCTTGAGCGGTCGAGAATCTCCTCCGGCGATGCAAGTCCTATAGAGATTTTCGAATAACTTGGCTTTGTCTTTAGATCTCTTCTGAACGACATATTCCGTTGTTTTCTTTACAATTTATCAATTCTTATCAGTCAAGTATCACGCTCAGCCCCAGACCCCTGAGTTCATGCAATAGCACATTGAGCGATTCGGGGATGCCGGGTTGTGGCATAGGTTCTCCCTTAACGATCGCTTCATAGGCCTTGGCCCTGCCGATCACGTCATCAGACTTGATCGTAAGTATCTCCTGAAGAATATGTGCTGCGCCAAATGCCTCCAGAGCCCACACTTCCATCTCACCAAAACGCTGTCCGCCGAACTGTGCCTTTCCTCCCAGAGGCTGCTGGGTAATCAGCGAATATGGCCCTATTGATCGTGCATGCATTTTGTCATCGACCATATGACCGAGTTTGAGCATGTAAATGACTCCTACAGTAGCCGGCTGGTCAAATCTTTCACCGGTACTTCCGTCATAGAGGTATGTCTTTCCGTATTTTGGCAGACCTGCCTTGTCGGTATACTCATTTATCTGATCAATTGAAGCTCCGTCGAAAATCGGAGACGAGAACTTCAATCCCAGCTTCACGCCTGCCCATCCAAGAACAGTCTCATATATCTGACCCAGGTTCATCCTTGAGGGAACACCCAGCGGGTTCAGAACAATGTCAACCGGTGTGCCGTCTTCGAGGAAAGGCATATCTTCAGACCTTACTATCTTGGCAACAATACCCTTGTTACCATGACGTCCGGCCATCTTGTCACCGACCCGAACCTTGCGCTTCTTTGCTACGTATACCTTTGCAAGACGAATTATGCCGGCAGGCAGTTCATCGCCGATGGTAATGTTGTATTTCTTGCGCTTGTGAACACTGTCAATCTCCTTGTACTTATTGATATAAT
Source organism: uncultured Rikenellaceae bacterium (assembly GCA_964446435.1). Taxonomy (GTDB): domain Bacteria; phylum Bacteroidota; class Bacteroidia; order Bacteroidales; family VadinHA17; genus SLNP01. Next base: position 13,561 of record CAYUOS010000020.1, read on the forward strand.
TGTGGAGCAGTTCCTTTATCTGATCATTTCTCTTCTTGTCAGTGGTCCATTTGTTCGGATTGACATTAAGGAATTCGATTTCCTGTAACTGTTTAAGGGTAAACTTGCTGCCCTTAGGAATTACATCAACATTCAGATAATCCTTCACCCCTTGTGAAGTCTTCCCGTTTACGAGTATAAAGAGCTTATCGACCAGTCTCGACTTGAGATCCTCAGCACTGCGGTTGAAATCTGCGTCTATCCGGTCGAGTATCGGCTTCTCTACTGTCTTTGACTTGCGATCCTTAACAGCCCTTGTGAAGAGCTTCTTGTCGATTACCACTCCTTCAAGTGATGGACCGGCTTTCAGGGAAGCATCCTTAACGTCTCCGGCTTTGTCTCCGAAGATTGCCCTGAGAAGCTTCTCTTCGGGTGATGGGTCAGACTCTCCCTTCGGCGTTATCTTGCCGATAAGGATGTCGCCCGGACCGATGTGGGCTCCTATGCGTATGATGCCATTCTCATCGAGGTGCTTGGTGGCCTCCTCGCTGACGTTGGGAATGTCTGAGGTAAGCTCCTCCATTCCTCTCTTGGTATCTCGCACCTCGAGCAGGTATTCGTCAATATGTATCGACGTGAATGTATCCTCTTCAACTACCTTCTCTGAAATAACGATGGCATCCTCGAAGTTATATCCTTTCCAGGGCATGAATGCAACCTTCAGGTTACGTCCAAGGGCAAGCTCGCCGTTCTTGGTACCATAACCCTCACTCAGCACCTGACCCTTTGTTACCTTTTCGCCCTTTCTGACGATCGGTATAAGGTTGACACAGGTATTCTGGTTGGTCTTCTTGTATTTAGGCAGAATGTATCTCCTGATATCGTCATCGAAGCTGACAAATTTCTCCTCGTCAGTTCTGGTATATCTGATTACTATCTCGTTGGCATCAACATATTCTACAACGCCATCTCCTTCAGCCGTGACAAGTATTCTGCTGTCACTGATAACCTGATCCTCGAGCCCGGTTCCGACAATGGGAGCCTCAGGCTTCACCAGGGGAACTGCCTGACGCATCATGTTTGATCCCATCAGCGCCCTGTTGGCATCGTCATGCTCAAGGAATGGTATGAGGGAGGCTGCAATCGATGCAATCTGGTTCGGAGCTACGTCCATAAGGTCAACCTTTGATATCTCCTCAAACGGATAGTCAGCCTCAAAACGGCATTTTGCCCTCGGATTTGCGAAAGCGCCATCTTCATTCAGAGGTGCATTTGCCTGGGCAATAACCCTGTCTTCCTCCTCCTCTGCCGATAGCCAGATCACTCCATCAGATGTAAGGTCGACCTTACCCGAATCGACTTTACGGTAGGGTGTCTCAATGAATCCCAGGTGGTTTATCTTCGCATAAACGCAGAGCGATGAGATAAGACCGATGTTGGGGCCTTCAGGTGTTTCGATCGGACAGAGGCGTCCGTAGTGTGTATAGTGCACGTCCCTTACCTCGAAACCGGCTCTTTCACGCGATAAACCACCCGGTCCGAGTGCCGACAGGCGGCGCTTATGGGTCATCTCTGCCAGCGGATTTGTCTGATCCATAAACTGGGAGAGCTGGTTTGTTCCGAAGAATGAATTGATTACCGATGAAAGGGTTTTTGAGTTGATAAGGTCAACCGGAGTGAACACTTCGTTGTCACGTACGTTCATCCTCTCCCTTATTGTCCTGGCCATCCTGGCTAAACCTACGCCAAACTGTGAGTAGAGCTGCTCACCAACCGTACGTACCCTCCTGTTGCTCAGGTGGTCAATATCATCGACATCTGTCTTCGAGTTGATAAGCTGAATCAGGTAGCCAATAATGGCAATAATGTCTTCCCTTGTAAGAACCTTGGTTCCCATATCGGTGTTCAGACCAAGCTTCTTGTTTATCCTGTACCTTCCTACATCACCCAGGTCATACCTCTTGTCTGAGAAGAAAAGCTTCTCAATTACGTCGCGTGCTGTTGCCTCATCTGGTGGCTCAGCGTTTCTGAGCTGACGATAGATGTAAATCACTGCCTCCTTCTCAGAGTTGCACGGGTCTTTCTGAAGGGTGTTGTATATTATTGCGTAGTCTGACAGGTTGAAATCATCACGATGGAGAAGTATAGCCTTGGTTCCTGAATCAACTATCAGGTCAATATGCTCATTCTCAATAGTTGTCTCCCTGTCAATTACTACTTCGTTTCTTTCAATTGAGACTACTTCACCAGTATCTTCGTCTACGAAGTCCTCTACCCATGTCTTGAGAACTCTGGCGGCAAGCTTTCGTCCTACGAGTTTCTTGAGACTGGTTTTAGATACCTTATGCTCCTCGGCAAGATTGAATATCTCGAGAATGTCCTTGTCGCTTTCAAAACCAATGGCCCTGAGAAGGGTGGTCACCGGGAGCTTCTTCTTCCGGTCGATGTAGGCGTACATGACATTGTTGATGTCGGTGGCAAATTCAATCCACGACCCCTTGAACGGGATTATCCTGGCTGAATAAAGCTTCGTTCCGTTGGCGTGAATGCTCTGTCCGAAGAAGACGCCGGGTGACCTGTGCAGCTGAGATACCACGACACGCTCAGCTCCGTTTATGACGAAAGTACCTCTCTCGGTCATATAGGGAACCGTACCCAGGTAGACATCCTGTATTACGGTGTCAAAATCCTCATGCTCAGGATCTGTACAATAGAGTTTCAGTTTTGCCTTGAGGGGTACGCTGAATGTAAGGCCCCTCTCAATGCATTCCTCAATCGAGTACCTTGGCGGGTCGATTGAATAATCAATAAACTCAAGTACAAAGTTGTTTCTTGTGTCAGTTATAGGGAAGTTCTCCATAAAAACCTGGAAAAGACCCTCTTTCTTCCTGTTGTCAGGAATGGTTCCAAGCTGAAAAAACTCGGAAAATGACTTTAGTTGGACCTCCAGAAAGTCAGGGTAGTTGAGAGTCTGATTTCTGGTGGAAAAATTTATTCGTTCAGTTTTTTTTGAAGACATTGACGATGGGATTTATTGATTACAATAACATCTTATAATAAAAAGGCTTAGAACCCCTTGTAGCAAGGGATTCTAAACCTGTAACCCGTCAATCTGGTTTAACTTATTTAAGCTCAACTTCAGCGCCTGCTTCAACTAACTGGTTTTTAATAGATTCTGCTTCATCCTTCGAGATACCCTCTTTTACCGGAGATGGTGCTGAGTCTACAACTGCTTTGGCTTCCTTGAGGCCAAGGCCGGTAATATCCTTAACGAGCTTTACAATCTGTAGTTTCTGTGCTCCGGCTGCCTTCAGGATAACATCGAATGATGTCTTCTCTTCAACAGCAGCAGCAGCATCACCACCACCGGCAGCTGGGCCTGCGATAGCAACGGCTGCAGCAGCAGGTTCAATTCCGTACTCCTCCTTGAGGATGGTTGCAAGTTCGTTAACTTCTTTAACAGTTAGATTTACAAGCTCTTCTGCAAATTTCTTAAGATCTGCCATTTTTATTGATTATTTAAATTGGTTATACAACTGGTATTAATCTCTCTTTGACAGTGTTTCAAGAACACCGTGAATTTTATCACCACCTGACTTAAGTGCGGAAATAACGTTCTTGGCGGGTGACTGAAGCAGCATGATGATGTCACCGATTAGTTCCTCTCTTGTCTTGAGTGAAACCAGTGAATCGAGCATGATATCTCCGAGGTACACCGACTCCTGCACGTATGCGCCCTTAAGAAGTGGTTTGTCCTTTTTCCTGCGGAACTCCTTTATCAGTTTTGCGGGAGCATTTCCGTTATTGGAAAACATGACAGAAGTAGAACCTTTCAGAACATCGTATAGTCCTTCAAAGTCCTTTCCCGATTGTTCAAGTGCTCTCTTAAGAAGGGTGTTCTTCACAACGATGAGTTTAATCTCATTTTCGAAGCACTTCCTTCTGAGTGTACTTGTATCGGCAGCATTCAGCTGAGCAATGTCAGTCAGGTAAAAGTGGCTGAACTGATTAATGTTCTCAGTAAGACTGTTTATTATTTCGTTTTTCTCTTCGCGTCTCATAATAATAGTTGTTTTCTGATAAACCCTAGTCGTCGAGTCCTTTGGGATCAACCTTAATGCCCGGGCTCATTGTACTGGAAATGAATACCGATTTGATGTAGGTACCCTTTGCAGCAGCGGGCTTGAGTTTGTTCACCATTGAGATGAATTCTCTTGCGTTATCGACAATTTTCTGAGGCTCAAATGAGACTTTTCCGATCGAGGTATGAACGATTCCGAATTTATCAACCTTGAAATCGATCTTTCCCTGCTTCACTTCCTTAACAGCCTTGCCTACTTCCATAGTCACGGTTCCGCTTTTTGGATTGGGCATAAGCCCGCGCGGACCGAGTATCTTTCCTAACTGACCAACTTTACCCATAACTGACGGCATGGTGATTACCACATCTATGTCGGTCCATCCCCCCTTGATCTTATCGATGTATTCATCGAGTCCGACGAAGTCAGCTCCGGCTTCCTTAGCCTCAGCCTCCTTGTCAGGTGTACAGAGAGCCAGTACCCTGGTCTCCTTACCTGTTCCATGGGGAAGAGAGACGACACCGCGAACCATCTGGTTCGATTTCCGCGGATCAACACCCAGCCTTACATCAATATCGACAGAAGCATCAAATTTGGTTGTGGTTATCTCCTTCACCAGCGATGCCGCCTCGGTCAATGTATAAAGCTTCCCTGCCTCAATCTTAGACATGGAAAGCTTCTGGTTCCTGGTAAGTTTTGTCATCTTATCCTCTTAAATAGTTAATTACTAACCGGGAAGCTACCCTTTACGGTAATTCCCATACTTCTTGCGGTACCAGCTACCATCTTCATGGCGGACTCAATTGTAAAGCAATTCAGGTCCTCCATCTTTTCCTGCGCAATTGTCCTGATCTGATCCCAGGTCACCGATGCCACCTTGTTCCTGTTGGGTTCCGGGGAACCTTTCTTGGTTTTTGTAGCCTCAATAAGCTGAACTGCAACAGGTGGGGTCTTGGTAACAAAATCAAACGACTTGTCCTTATATACTGTTATCACCACCGGTATTACCTTGCCAGCCTTGTCCTGGGTCCTCGCATTAAACTGCTTACAGAAATCCATGATATTCACCCCCTTCGAACCGAGAGCCGGTCCAACGGGAGGAGACGGGTTAGCCGCGCCGCCACGAATCTGTAACTTGATTAATCCAGCAACTTCTTTAGCCATAATTTTAAATTTGCTTGTTTATTGCGAGAGCTTGGCTGCTATTCAGGAAGCATTATATTGTTGTTATAGCCGCCAATATCTTCGTTAATTATCCTTTTCTACCTGCAAAAAACTAAGCTCAAGGGGTGTTTTCCTGCCAAAAATCTTGACCATCACCTTAAGCTTCTTCTTCTCTGTGTTTACCTCTTCAATTACACCTGTAAAACTGTTGAACGGTCCGTCAATGACTTTAACCGATTCACCCACTACGAATGGGATGTTCAGTTCCTCATCACTGGCAGCAAGTTCATCAACCTTGCCAAGAATCCTGTTTATTTCCGATCTCCTGAGCGGAACCGGTTCGCCGTCATGGCTGCCCAGAAAACCCAGTACGTTCGGCACATTTCTCAATACGTGGGGAACCTCCCCTACCAGTATCGCTTCAACCAGAACATACCCTGGGAAGAATGTCCTCTCCTTGCTGACCTTCTTTCCTGACCTGATCTGATATACCTTTTCCTTCGGGATGAGTACCTGTGATATATAGTCACCAAGCTTCAGCCGTGCAATCTCACTTTCGATATACTCCTTCACCCTATTCTCCTTGCCGCCTATTGCCCGAAGTACATACCACTTCTTAACCAATTCACTCATCTGAACCCTCAGCGATTAATACAACAACCCGTAAATGAAGCTCATGACCTTGTCGAACGAGAAATCCATCCCTGCAACAATCAGAGCAATAATAAGTGAGGCTCCCATTACCAGAATGGCACTGTTCTGCAGCTCACTCCATGTCGGCCAGGTTACCTTGTGTACAAGTTCTGTAAAAGACTCCTGAAAATACCTTTTAATCTTCATTGTCGACCTTTAATTTGCACGGGAGGAGAGACTCGAACTCCCGACACCTGGTTTTGGAGACCAGTGCTCTACCAACTGAGCTACACCCGTATTACCACCGTAACCGGCAGGCTCTCGGGAGTTATCCCGAAAGCCGTTCCGGTCGGAATCTTGTTTAATTAGTCAAGTATCTTCGTTACCTGTCCTGCTCCTACAGTCCTTCCACCTTCACGAATAGCGAAGCGCAAACCGACATTTATTGCAACAGGATAGATAAGATCTACCGTAATGGTTACATTATCACCAGGCATTACCATCTCAACTCCTTCAGGAAGTGTTATCTCACCTGTAATATCGAGTGTTCTGAGATAGAACTGCGGACGATACTTGTTATGGAACGGAGTATGACGTCCACCCTCTTCCTTCTTGAGAACATAAATCTCAGCCTGTACCTTGGTGTGCGGAGTAATCGAGCCGGGCTTGGCAAGAACCATACCCCTCTTAATCTCCTTCTTGTCAACACCGCGGAGCAGAAGACCTACGTTGTCACCGGCTTCTCCTCTGTCAAGAATCTTCCTGAACATTTCAACTCCGGTACAGATAGTCTTGCGCTTGCTGACACCCAAACCAATCATCTCGAGTTCGTCACCGGTGTTAACAACTCCTGTTTCAATACGACCGGTAGCTACTGTACCACGGCCGGTGATTGAGAACACATCCTCAACCGGAAGCAGGAAAGGCTTCTCGTTTTCACGTGGAGGAATCGGAATATAGCTGTCAACTGCTTCCATCAGCTCCATAACCTTATCTTCCCACTGTGCCTCACCGTTCATTGCTCCGAGAGCAGAACCGCGAATTACGGGAGCATTGTCACCATCGAACTTATAGAAGCTCAGAAGGTCACGTACCTCCATCTCAACGAGATCAAGAAGCTCCTCATCATCAACAGCGTCAACCTTGTTCATGAAAACAACAACCTGGGGAACGTTCACCTGACGTGCAAGCAGAATATGTTCGCGTGTCTGGGGCATCGGACCGTCGGTAGCAGCAACAACCAGTATGGCACCATCCATCTGCGCGGCACCCGTAACCATGTTCTTTACATAGTCGGCGTGACCAGGACAGTCAACATGTGCATAGTGACGGTTCGCTGTCTGGTATTCAACGTGAGCGGTATTGATTGTTATACCTCTCTCCTTTTCCTCGGGAGCATTGTCGATTGAATCGAAATCCCTGATTTCTGAAAGACCCTTCTTGGCAAGAACCATCGTAATGGCTGCAGTCAGGGTAGTCTTACCATGGTCGACGTGGCCAATAGTACCGATGTTAACATGTGGCTTCGTCCTTGCAAATTTTTCTTTAGCCATAATTCCAAGCGTATTTTAATAATGTAATTAATTGTAAAATATTTATCTCTTATTCTTTTGTTAAGTCATCCAGAGCCGAAGACGGGAATTGAACCCGTGGCCTCTTCCTTACCAAGGAAGTGCTCTACCCCTGAGCTACTTCGGCATCAAAACAGAGCGGGAGACGGAATTCGAATCCGCGACCCTCAGCTTGGAAGGCTGATGCTCTACCGACTGAGCTACTCCCGCATATTCTGATCAGAGGTTGAAAACTCCCGGCAAATCACTGCAATTCAACTCGTTAAGTGGGGAGAGCAGGATTCGAACCTACGAAGTCGTGCGACAACAGATTTACAGTCTGCCCCAGTTGGCCACTTTGGTATCTCCCCTAATGAGTTTTTCCTCTTGAAAAGTCTTTTTCAATCCATGAGCCGATGAAGGGATTCGAACCCCCGACCTGCAGATTACAAATCAGCTGCTCTGGCCAACTGAGCTACATCGGCAATGTTAAAGAACGCCGGATTTTTGAGCATGGAATACCCTCAAAAATCGGTTTGCAAATGTATTAAATTAATATTCAAAAACAAAAAATAGGATTATTTATTTTTCCACACAATTGGTCAAATCCCTTTCATCTTGTGTTTCTGCTTGGTAATCTGTTTTTTAAGTGCATCAATAACGGAGTCGGTAGCCTCCTCAAATGTCTTGCTTTGCTTCCTGGCAAACAGAGGTCCTCCGGGGTACTCTAGCTTGATCTCTGTAATCTTGTTTTCACGATCCTGATCCTTGTCAAGCCGCAGATATACCTCTGCACTGACAATGTCGTCACTCACCTGGTGAAGTTTACCGATCTTCTGGTTTACAAAATCAATAAGCTTCTTGTCTGCATCAAACCTTACTGAATGAATCTGGATGTTCATACTGCTACCTCCTTTAATTTAAATTATGCCCTTGGATGAGCCTGTTTATATACTTTCTTCAGCTTCTCAAATGTATTGTGAGTATACACCTGTGTCGCCGAAAGATTGGCATGACCCAGCAACTCCTTTATCGAGGTGAGGTCAGCTCCATGATTAAGCATGTGTGTTGCGAAACTGTGTCGCAGAACATGCGGACTCCTCTTCTCGATAGTTGTTACCATTGTAAGATACCTTCTTACTATATTGTAAACAAATTTATCATAGAGTTTATTACCCTTGTCTGTAACAAAAAGCCAGTCTCCATCAGGTTCTAATTCCCTGCGCATGTCAAGATAACGCTCAAGGTCAGACCTGAACGAATCAAGCAGTGGTATAAGCCTCTCCTTGTTACGCTTACCGTGAACCCGAATGGTACCCCTCGATTCATCATAATCCTGTATCCTCAAACCTGTAAGTTCACTGCGACGCATACCCGTTAAGTACAACATCTCAATAATAGTTTTGTTGCGCCGGCCACAGAAATCAGAACCAAACTCAAACCCGTCAAGCAGTTTGTCAAGCGATGTCTCAGCTACAAATTCAGGCAACCGCTTCTTCCTTTTTGGCAATACAACCTTCTCAAGAGGATCGGCAACCGCCATCCCCTCCTTACGAAGATACCTGAAAAACGACCTCAGGGAGGAAACCTTCCTGTGAACACTCGACGCCGTGACCCCACCATCAAGCAGACTAACTATCCATCGCCTGATATCGTGGGCAGTAACTTCGGCCTGGTCGAACATTGAGCCACCAGCTTCATAAAAAGCAATGAACTGTGCCAGATCGTCACCATACGAACGGACAGTATGTCGCGAGTAGCGCCTCTCTCTTGATAAATATTGAAGAAATGATTCCTTACTGTTCATAAAGGAACCCCCGTATGTAACTTTTCGAAATGCAGTGAAAGAAGCAGACCTTAGTCTTCCTTCTCCTGAAGCTTCTGAATGTAAATAGCTTTCTTGATCTCCTCCCTGCGGCTGATAGAAGGTTTCGTAAAAGACTGACGCGAACGCAGTTCACGGATTACGCCTGTCTTCTCAAATTTCCTCTTGAACTTCTTTAAAGCCCTTTCAAGGTTCTCACCCTCTTTTAACGGTACGATTATCATATCTGTTCTATACTGTTTTTTAAAATCGAGCCGCAAAGTTAGAAATAGAATTAATGATTTCAAAACTTTTGATCATTAATTTCTGCCGGCCATGGCTCTTACCCGATTCAATTCTATCACATATCTCTCCTATTTTTAATTCAACCACTCGATAAATATAGTAATAATTGGCGATCAATACAAATAATTGTGATCAATATAATATATAGTATCGCAGGTATTCCTCCTTACCGGCAGGTACCATTCCATTACTGACCATAACCGACCAGTCTGATATCTTTCCATACCTCTCCCTGTATCTTACAATCGCATTTACATGGTCCCTGTCAAGATATGGATGGCGCAGCAATACCGCATAGCTGTCGGTATTGACCCTTAACTTTCGCAATAGTGTAGTATCGGCCCTTACCATGACTGAAATCCGCTCAGCAACATCCTCCCTCAACCCGTAAACCTCATTTAGCTGGCCTATATCTGCATAGCCTCCCAACAGGTTACCGTATCTGATTATCCTTGATGAGAGCACCGGACCTATGCCGGGTAAAATTACCAGATCGGATGAGTCACACTGGTTCAAATTGATAACAGTTCTCCCGGTCACCCTTTTCTCGACTGGCTTCAAACCAGACACTATTTCCTCATTGAGCGGGTCATTTGCAACTGTATCGCTTACGGTCTTTCCATTACCGAAAGCGGTTATCTCAATCGCGGCACTCCTTTCAGGAAGAAGATACCTTACCATCACCATTCCTGAGATTATTACCATCAGAACCATTGTCGCCACCCTCTCGCGACGATTGTATCCAAACCACTCCCTTAAAGGTTTTTTCCACTTCTCCATTACTGCATTTATTTACGAGACAATGCAAGATAAGAAAAATATACGGTTAACGGTTAACGGTTAACGGTTAACGGTTAACGGTTAACGGAACCGAGCCGAAGGCGAGCTCGCGACCGAATGGGAGCAAAACGGTTAACGGTAAGGTAAAAGGTTTAACGGTTAACGGTTAACGGTTAACGGAAAAAGGAATATTGTTGCCGGGTGCAGGGTGCGATCTGAGAAAAATCTTGCAGATGATTTCTGCTACAAAAGTAATTATGAATTATGGGTAAAATTTGTACATTTACCCATCGGCTGCCGGTAGGCGGCATCTGCCGAAACTAACCCGATATAATCCTGAATTGTGAATTTTAGAACTTCATTTATCTTCCTTCCTTCCTTCCTCTTCTGTTTCTTGACAACGAATGCTCAGCAGGAACTCCCGCAACAGGTTACCAATATGTTTGTCAAGGTTGACTCTCTCAAAAAGATTAAAAAGTTTGAGGAGGGTCTCAGTCTGTTGAATGAATGGATCGATAACAAATCTCAAGAGGATGGGATTGATGACTATACCTTTGGTGAGGTGTACTACAGATCAGCAGATATCCTGGCTGCTTCCGGCAAACGCAGAGAATCTGTCACCATGGCTCAGAGAGCTGCTGACAATTTCAGCAAGGCCGGATTGGATATCCTTGTCGGGGATTGCTATTCGCTTATCGGCAACAACCATATCTATATCGGAAATTATGAGGAAGCTATAAGGTATTTTAATATGGTGTACCAGATTGATGAAGCACTTGGCAACCGTCTCAACCTGGCAGTATCATTAAATTCGATTGGCAAGGCTTATGAGCTCTGCAAGGAGTTTGAAAAAGCACTTGAGTTTTTCGGCCGATCGCTGGAAATAGCCCGCGAGGAGAATCAACCCGGCATGGTAGCAGTCAGGTTAGCCAGCATTGCCTCAATATACAAGAATCAGAACCTGGCAGATGAGGCTCTGAAACTTCTCACTGAAGCCCTCGATATTGAGATTGCTCAAAACAACATTATAGGTAAGGGATACAGGCTTGATATGATCGGCGAGATCTATACAATGAAAGGTGAATTCACTAAAGCTGAAGAGTATCTTAATGAAGCTCTTCAGATATTCAGGTCCTACAACGTAAAACCATCAGAGGCAATCGTGCTGAACCATCTCGCATATAACGCCTTTAAGAAAGGACTGACAAGTCAGGCCAGGGAATACTACCATCAGAGTCTGGAGATCGCTGATGCTATCAGTTTCAGGAATATGCTTGAAAAGAATCATCAGGAACTTTCAAAGTTATACGAAGAAAGCGGAAATTATAAGAGTGCTCTTCAGCATTACCAGACCTACATTGCTTTCAGAGATTCGTCGGTAACTGAAAGAACCAGGGAGCAACTGCTCGACTTCCAGGTTCGGTATGAGACTCAGGAAAGGGAGAAAGAGCTGGCCATTCTCAACCAGGAAAAGTCACTGCAGGAGTTGGAGCTTCATAAGGGAAAGCAACAGATACTTTTCATCATAGCTATCCTCGCCATTTCACTGATTCTGCTGTTTGCCCTCTATGGCCGCTATCTTATCAGGAAGCGTAACCAGGCAGAGCTGACTGCGCTGAATACACAACTGAAGGAGATCAACTCAACAAAAGACAAGCTCTTCTCGATAATCGCACACGACCTTAAGAATAATGTTTCTGCCTTCTCGAACCTGGCAGCAAGCATCAGCCGAAACCTCGACTCAATCAGCAGGGAGGAATTGAAGTATTACCTAAAGGGTCTTCAGACATCAGCAAGTAACTTGAAGTACATGCTGTTAAACCTGCTTGAATGGGCTCTGTCACAGCAGAACAAAACCAGAATTGAGCCGTCAGAGTTTAAGCCTGCAGTTATGGTAAAGAACCTGGTGTCAGAGCTTCACCCTTTAATTCAGGGCCGGAACATTGCAATCGACTGTCAGATTGACCCCGACTCTGTTATCTGCACTGACAGAAACATAATCCAGACCGTCCTGAGGAATGTCCTTTCCAACTCAGTTAAATACAGCCACGACAATAGCAGGATTGAACTCTTCTCTGAATACCTTAACGGTAATTACAGGCTGATTATAAGGGATTACGGAACGGGCATTGATAAAGAGATTCTTGAAGCCATTCTTGGCATGCAACCTGTAAAGAGTAAACCAGGAATCAATGGTGAAAGCGGAACCGGTCTGGGAGTAAAGTTGAGCATGGAACTGATTGCAAAGTTGTCGGGCACGATTGACATAAGCAGCCAGCCAAAACAGGGAACAACATTCGTTATACAAATACCTCATTCTGATGGCAGTCAAAATTGCAATAGTTGATGACCATAAAATCATCAGGGATGGCATCAGGGCTATGCTGCTGGGGCAATCTGAGTTCGAACTGGTGTTTGAAGCCTCATGCGGTGAAAACCTCAGGGAGACGATAGGAGATTGCATACCAGACCTTGTGCTGCTTGACATTAGACTTCCCGATGTGTGTGGCCTTGAGCTTATCAGCTTCTTTAAGATTAAATTTAACTGCAGAGTACTGATGCTCACAGCCGAACTGGATGAAGAAGTTGTCTGCAAGGCCGTAAATAACGGCGCTGATGGGTTTTTAAACAAAGATGCTTCGGGTGAAGAGCTGATGGCTGCCATGAGGGCCGTTACTGACGGTGAGCCCTACTTCGGACAGAGTCTTTCTTCAATGATTTACCGCAGTTACAAAAGAAAGATTATAGAGCTGAAAGAGATACATGAAATGCCTGTCATAACTGTCAGGGAAAAGGAAATCATACGAAGCCTGAGCGATGGTTTAAGCTTTAAAGAGATTGGTGAACAGCTTTTTATCAGTCCAAGAACAGTTGAAAACCATAAAAACAATATTCTTCAGAAGCTTGGACTGAAGAATACCATTGAACTGGTAAGGTATGCCATCAGGCATAAGATTGTTGAGCTCTGAAACAGGCTGTTGAAATCCCCTATCAACTTTAGGGAAATTCACTTATGGCACAGCCATGGTGAGGGGTATAAATTTGTTAGCATAATTAAATCGATTTGCTAACTCTTTATACCCACGAAAATGAGAAGACTATTAAAAGTATCTGCACTCACATTATGTGTAACTGTACTGGTCATTAATACCGGCTGTTCCAAAAACAATGATAAGCCGGTTAAGGAATTGGAGGTAATAACCTCGCAGGTAAGCAACATCCTTATAAAAACAGCTATAGGAGGAGGATGGATAACGGCAAGTGGCGGCCTGGAGATTACCGCATCAGGAGTGGTATACAGCACCAATCCGACCCCGTCACTTAACAAGATACAATGTACCACCGAGATAAACCCTAACAACGAAAGCCCGTTTCATGTTGTAATGGATAAGCTTAGAGCCGGCACAGACTACTACGTTCGCGCCTATGCTACTGACAATGAAGGCAATACATGGTATGGTGACGAACAGACATTTACTACCTATGCAAGTCCTGTTGTTGCAACTGGTGATATTTTCTACATCTCAGGCCGTGGCCTGGTTGTCAGCAGCAATATCACAAACACAGGAGGATTGCCTGTCACGGAGAGAGGGGTGGTTCTCGGAACTTCTGACAATCCCACTATCGACAACACTGTGGTAACCGCAACCACTGCCGGAACAGGTGACTATTCAGTAGAAGTTACACAGACACAGGCAGGGGTCACCTATTATATAAGGGCTTACGCCAAAAATGCAGGTGGGGTCTTTTATGGAAACCAGAAAACCTACACACGCTAAATAAATCAACAGGTGATTAAACAAGACAGGAAACCGGTACAATGAGTCCTTCATGTTTTCCCAACAATATTACCCGTCAACTGTCTGAAGCAGAGAGGCTCATGATAGAACAGAAGTTTACTGAAGCCTTCGATCTGATTGAAATTATCTCGGGGAGTCTTACTGGCATAAGAAAGGGAGGAAATGAAGTCAATGACGATTTCCTCCCTGACTCCCAGAAAAGACTAAGGCTGATGAAAAGCAGATTGATAAAGGAGATGGCACGCAAACTATAGGAGGCATATCAAATATAACAACCTGTTAAAATCGAATCAGACCTGCACGTTAACCACAAAACAGATAAACAAATGAAGACATTTTTACCCGCATTGATTTTACTAATGCTTACCCACACGCTGGCGGCACAGTTTGGCGGGGGTGAAGGAACCGAGGCAAATCCCTACAGGATAGCAACAGCACAACACCTGACCGAACTCTCCAACGATGTTAACGGAGGAACTCTATATGGGAACAAGTATTTTGTACTTACCAATGATATTGATTTTACCAATTATGACGGAAACGGCAATAACTACTTCGGTGCAGGAAGCCCTGGTTATAACAATGGAGAGGGATGGATTCCGATAGGCAATACCGTCAGAAGGTTCTGGGGTAAACTTGATGGCCGGAATCATACTATCAAAGGTTTGTATATTAACCGAAACTCTGATTATCAGGGCTTATTTGGAGCAATAGAATCATCTGTAAAGAATTTAATATTGCTTAACGTTGATATAAGAGGAGGTTCCTTCTGTGCCGGAATTAGTCCCAGAGTTTATCAAAACGGATCTGTAACAAACTGTCATGTTACCGGATCTGTAAAGGGTGTAAGTACCGTTGGGGGAATTGCAGGTGCGGTATCAACAAATGCGATAATAAGCCGAACTTCTTTTAAGGGGAGAATTGAGGGTACAGGTACTATGGGTGGAATAAGCGGCTCAATGAGTGAGGATGGACTTATTGAATGGTGCAGAACAAATGTTGAAATCATCGGATCGGGAGATTACATTGGAGGAATAATCGGCAATAGTTACAAAGGATTAATAAAAACCTCATATTCATCAGGAAGTATAAGTACTTCAGAGAAAAGTGCCGGTGGTGTGGCAGGTTTAATCCAGGGGGGTATTATTGAAAACTGCTACTCTCTTGCCTCCGTGAGTGCGGGAAATAATGCCGGAGGTTTGGTTGGTTCCAATGTTGGTATTGTCAGGGGATGTTATTCAACAGGTGCCGTTGGGCAGGCTGTCTCCCGGGGTGGATTGGTCGGATCTAATACCGGAACGGTGAGTAACAGTTTCTGGGATATTAATACATCAGGAATAACTACTGGGGCAGGAACAGGCCTCACTACTGCAGAGATGAAAGAGAGGCAACCCTTTATAGATGCCGGATGGGACTTCAACAATATGTGGACAAGTCACGAAATGATCTGCAACGGTTACCATCACTTCATGCCTGTAACTCCCGAGAAACCAACAGGTCAGGGAACAGCAGCCTTACCATACAAGATAGAAAGCCTCGAAAACCTCTTCTGGATTAATCATAATATGATATTCAGCAAAAATTACATACAAACTGCAGACATAGATGCCACAGAGACAGCTGCATGGCACTTCGGTGACGGCTGGGTACCCCTGGGATCTCCCTCCAGACCATTTACAGGAAGCTATAACGGAAACTGGCATATGATATCAAATATCCATATCAACTTCCCCGAAATAGACGGATTGGGTTTGTTTGCCGAGCTTTCTAATGCCACGATTCAGAAGCTCGGTCTCAAAAACATTACCATAAGAGGCCGCAACAACCTGGGAGCATTAGCTTCTGTAAGTAAAGACAGCAATATCTCATTCTGTTTTACAAGCGGAAATATCTTCGGCAACAACTATATAGGGGGATTTTTCAACACCACTCTGATTGCCAACAATATAAACTCATGCTATTCAAGAGTCAATCTTACTGCCAACTCGTCAATAGGCGGCCTGGTCTCGGCAGCACTCGACAATTCGACCATTGGTGAGAGTTATTACGCCGGAGTAATCAAGGGTAACAGTTCGCTGGGAGGGCTGATTTCCTATGCAGATGATCAATACAGCGCCGGAGACTGTATCTGGGACATGCAGCTTTCAGGTGTAACGGTCAGCAGTTCAGGTACGGGCTACAATACATCTGCCATGAAGAACATTGATACCTATATGTCTCTGGGGTGGGATGGCGATACATGGCTGATCGATGAACATAATGACTCATATCCGAGGTTTTCATCGGGAAGTACATTTATCTTTAATCAAAATGATGCTGAAACAGCTTCAGTTTATCCTAATCCGGCATCCAGCTCCCTGAAAATAAACGGAAGACAGATAATTAATAGGGTTGAGATCTATAACAATGCAGGCATTTGCACCCTTGCACTGACCAATTTGCAGGTTGAAGAGGCACTTGTTGATATTTCAGGCCTGAAGACCGGGATGTATTTGGTAAAGGTTTACTACTCCGACATTTTAAGCTCTGTGCATAAAATAATTATTAATAACAATTAGAAAAACTTACTCAACTGGATTAAACAGTTAATGTAACTCTGTTAAAACTAATAACCTGCTTTATGAAAACGAAAATTAAAAGACTTGCAATGTTGATGTTATCATCATTACTGGCAATCTCCGGATGCAAAAAAGATGATGACAATCCTGATAAAGACCCGGTAATTGATGTATATGCCGCAGGGTACAGCAACAACAGTGAAGGAGTATCAGTAGCAGGGTACTGGAAGAATGGTGTCTGGAATGGATTAACCTCTCCCGACCTGGCGCTTGGGTCTTCAGTGAACTCACTGGTCGTTAAGGAAGATGATTTATACGCGGTTGGATTTGGACAACAAAGCAACGGGGTTATGGTAGCAGGCTACTGGAAAAATGGCACATGGAATAAACTCTCATCGCTTCACCAGGGCTACAGCACATACACTTCCGGTATTTTTCTTAACGGAAATGACGTCTATATCACCGGATACAGCCGCACTAGCCAATCTGTCGATAATCCGGGTTACTGGAAAAACGGAGTATGGAACTCCTTGCCAAAAGTTGATGACACACAGCGCGGTTTAGCAATGTCTGGAGCAATTGCCGGTTCAGATCTTTATATCCTCGGAAACTGTATAAACAGTTCATCGAGGTGGGTTGCCGGAATATGGAAAAACGGCACATGGAGTGCACTGTCTGCTCCTGCAGAGACCAGAGAAACCTTTGCAGAATCCGTGATTTTATCGGGAACCGATGTGTATGTTGCCGGATGCAGGGTTAATACCGCAGGTGTGTGGCTGCCGGGGTACTGGAAAAACGGTGTATGGACAGGCCTGCCAGCCCTAAGCCAGGATAAAAGCTCTTACGTATATGCAATACTTTTATCAGGAACAGACCTGTATGTTGTTGGCGACAGCCGTGGCAACACAGGGCCTATAGTGCCGGGATACTGGAAAAATGGTACATGGAATGCACTTGAGGTGATTGACCCGACAAGGCATTCGTTTGCAATATCAATTTTTACACATGGAGAAGATGTATACATCGGAGGCTATAGTACAAACAGTAGCGGCAGTACTACGGCCTGTTACTGGAAGAATGGCAAACTGTCAACACTGCAGGGAATAATCTCCACAGGTTCATCAGGGGTCACCGATGTGTTCGTAACAGCCAATTAGCTTACCTCACACCTCACACCTCACACCTCACACCTCACACCTCACACCTCACACCTCA
>CAYUOS010000021.1:0-21640 GCA_964446435.1 uncultured Rikenellaceae bacterium
CCGATATCGGCTACGGCGAGTGGGGTGATTCAAAGCATTATGCCAGAAGAAAGGGTCTAATAAGCACCGGCATACCTGAATAAATCAAGGGCTGCTACTTTCCGAATACCATCCTTCTTACAATACAGCTATTGAGCGAACGAAGGTCTGCTTCCAGCCTGTACATCTCTTCCTCAATTCCGGCAAGCTCGAGTATTATCAGGCCGGCAGGTTCGCCGAAATGTCTCTCATTGACACCAAGTCTTGTACGTATTGAGCAGCCATACATTGTGAGAAGCCTCTGCACCTCCTTTGAATTGGCGCTGCCATTACTGACAAGAACGCCAAGTATCCTCACCCCGGCGGGGGCATTTTCTTTGCTCTCCTCAGATTCAGACCCTTCGCTGAAGTCCATCTCCTTAACCTCTATTCCGCCGATGGCCTGAAGCTCCTCAGACATCTCCTTCCATTCAGCAGGATCACCCTTGAGGTGCAGCAGAATGAAGCCCTCACGGCTGCAAACTCCGTCGTTGAGTTCATGAAAGCCAAGCCTGGTGGTTATCAGGCCGGCATATTTAGACAATACATCCTGTGTAAATCCTGTCTCCTTAATGCGGTCGACTACTCTGATACCTATTATTCTGATCATCTTTCCGGTGGTTCAAACTGTTAAAAATAGAGATCCCTCTCCCCTGCCTTAATCTTCTCGATCCGATTGAGTGTTGCCTCGGCAACACCTGACTCCAGGGCCTTCACCTCCCTTTCGATGGCTTCCCACCCCTTGGCAGCAAGCTCAGGCCCTGCATAATCACATATATATTCCGAGAGTGTCAGTATGGCATTCGGAGTGCAGAACCTCTTTATGAATCCGGGAACCGAGAACTCCATGAAATGCTCACCTGTCCGGCCCATACGGTAGCATGATGTGCAGAATGACGGCAGGTAACCTGTCGATAACAGTTCATCGATAACCTCTGCGAGTGATCTTTCGTCGGCAATCTTGAACTGCTCCTTGTTAAGGTTCTGTCTCTCGTTCTTGATATCTGAGTAAGATCCAAGCTCTATCTTTGTCCCTCCGTCTATCTGTGAGACACCGAATCTGAGAACCTCCCTTCTGACAGCGGGATCTTCCCTTGCTGTTAGTATCAGGCCTGTATAAGGTACCGCAAGTCTCAGAATGGCAACGAGTTTGGTAAAATCTGCATCGCTTACCATATATCTGTCATCCATCTCAAGCATTGCCGCGTCCTTTATACGGGGAAAACTGATTGTATGCGGGCCTACATTATAGCAAGCCTCAAGATGGTTGGTATGTCTTACAAGCCCCAATACCTCAAACCTCCAGTCATATAGACCGAAGAGGGCCCCTATGCCAACATCATCTATTCCTGCTTCCTGAGCACGATCAAGAGACGTAAGGCGCCATTCGTAATCTGCCTTCTTTCCACCAAGGTGATACCATGTGTAAGCCTCCGGGTGGTATGTCTCCTGGAATACCTGGTAGGTACCTATGCCTGATTTTCCAATTGTTCTGAAACCATCAATGTCGAAGGGGGCAGCATTGATGTTAACCCTCCTGATCTCTCCCTGTCCCTTTTTTACACCATAAACCAGGTTTACCGTATGGGCGATGTACTCAGGTGAGTAATCCTTGTGCTCGCCATATACAAGTATTAAGCGTTTCTGCCCATTGTCCTCAAGTGCTTCCACTTCCCTTACAATATCCTCATCAGAAAGGGTTTTCCTCATTGCATTCAGGTTTGAAGCCCTGAACCCGCAGTATTTACAATTGTTACTGCACCTGTTTCCAACATAGAGCGGGGCAAAAAGCACAATACGGTTGCCATAAACCTTCTCCTTGAGCTCCCTGGCTCCGGCTTTTATCTCTTCAATAAGGTCTGCATCGGTGGTGTTCACCAGCACCGCTGTCTCTTCGAGCGTGAGCCTGTTCTTAGCCAGCGATTTTGCAATCACCTCCCTCACCCTTTTCCTGTCAGGCCTGACTTCATTGATTAATCTCCATATCTCATCAGGGTCGATGAACGGTTGCATTCTCCTGTCGGGAATGCTTAGCTTTTCGGGATAGAATTTCATTATAAATTATAAATAGGTATTGGAAACAAATTGAAATCAAAGATAGAAAAAGTGATTCTCTCTCAGAAAATAAGATCGTCTATATCATTATAGGCTGTCATTAACCGGGCGGCGGGATCTTTTGCACCTGACACACTCTGCAGGTCTGCTATCTTCTTGTGAAAGAACAGGGTGAGCTTCTTTCCCGGAATGGTCTTGTCATAATCAAAGAGATGGATCCTTATCCTTCTCTCCATCGGCAAGTCATTGTCTATTACCACCATAGCCCTTGAATAGAAAGCCTCCCCTGCAGCCGTAACGGCATATATTCCAGAGGCAGGAGTCTGCTTCGTCTCTTCGGTTACCGGTATATCGCACATCGCAAGTCCAGAACCGTAGATATCTTCAACCGTCGGTCTGGCTCTGCCAATTATGATATAGTAATGGTCGAGATATGCATTTGCCCTCTGGATGTAACCCTCTGAAAGTGCCTCCCTTATCTTGGTAGAGCTTACAATCTCATTCTGTACCTCCTGCATCGGTATCTCTTCAGCATCAAAGCCATATTTTCCACGCAGGTCCCATAGCTGCCTGTAATCACCCTGCTGGTTGAAACCGAAGTGGTGGTTATGCCCTACCACCACTACCCTTGCCTTAAGTATTCCATGAAGATACCTCTCCACGAACTCTTCACTCGTTGTTCTTGAAAACTCTTTCGTGAACTCAATTATTATTACATTTTTCAGACCTGCCTTGCGCAAAAGCTCGATCTTCTCCTCCTGAGAACTTATCAGCCGCAGACCCTTTCCGGCAGATTCAGGGTAAAGAACAACCCTGGGATGAGGGTGAAATGTGATTAGTACCGACTCACCATCAACCTCCCTGGCCAGTTTGTTGAGCCTGTCGAGAATTGTCTTGTGGCCGATATGGACCCCATCGAAAGTACCCGTGGTTATAACTGCGTTCCTGATTCCCCTGGCGGCTTCAAAGCTTCTGTATACCTTCATTTTGGGAGATTCTGCTTTTTGTTTTCTTTAACGTAGTAGGCAACTTTCTCAAGCGAGGTTATCATATCATACTCTTCAAGGTGTATTCCTGCCGGAACATTTACCGGAACAGTTGTGAAATTGAGTAAACCCTTTACGCCATGCCTGACTGTCTCCTCAGTCACCTCCCTTACATTTTCCGGGGGTACCGTAAGAATTGCGATTGAAATGCCCAATTCCCTTATTACCTCACCCATCGATGCAGCTTCATAACACTTCACACCCGATATTACCTTGTTCACCTTGGCAGGGTCATTGTCAAATGAAGCTATGATATTGAGTCTCGACCTCTTCCCCTTGAAGTATCCGGTTATAGCCCTTCCCAGGTTACCCATTCCGACGATGCAAACATTCAGCCCCTCGTCAGAATCTATTATAGATCCGATTGTATCGATCAGTTCCCTGACATCATAACCCTTCTTCAGAATGCTTGAATACCCTATCAGCATCAGATCTCGCCTCACCTGCACGGCAGTAATGTGAAGCATTGAGGCAAGCTCATGGGAGTAGATGTAATTCCGGTTCTCCTTAAGGCAAACCAGCAGGGTTCTTCTGTATTCACTGAGCCTCTCTATTGTTTTACCGGGTAACTTCATGTTTCGCACCATCGTGGACAAGTTTTTGAATTTAAATTCTAATTGCCAGGCTTATTCATTATCCTGGGAAGCTTAACGGTAAAAGTTGATCCTATGTCAGGGGTTGACTCGACATCTATCGTGCCATTGTACAGTTCAACAACCTTCCTCACAATGCTCAATCCCAGGCCACTTCCGGTGATATCCCTGGTCTTGTCATTCTTTATCCTCACAAACTCATCAAAGAGTTTATCCATGTCAGACTCCTTTATGCCGATGCCGGTATCGGTAAAAACCACAGAGACATTCTCTCCACAGCCGTTGATGGTTATCTCAACGAATCCCTTCTCAACGTTGTACTTGACAGAGTTTGAAAGCATATTATTGAAGATGATTTCCATGTCATCAGGGTCGGCAATCACTATCGAGTTGCAGTTTACAGTAAGATTAATGGTTATGTCTTTCTGTATCGCGTATGGCTGAACCGTTACAATTGCGTTCGAGGCAATCTCTCTCAGGTCAACCTCCTGCATCTTCTCCTCCCTCCTCTCAAGCCTTATCTTGGTAAAATCGAGAAGATCCATTATGAGGTTCCTCATACCCTGTATCCTCTGCAGCGACCTGTCGATCGGAATGGTATAATCGTCAATAAGCTCCCCGGCCTGCTTCTCCTGCATCATACGCAGGTATCCCTCAATGGCGTTGAGAGGCGCTTTCAGTTCATGTGAGAGCACCGACAGAAACTGGAACCTGATCTTTTTGCCCTCCTCCTTCAGTCTGTGGGTTATCCTTCTGAGGTATTGCTGCTTGGTTATATTCTCAATGCTCGACTTCAATTCCTGCGGGGTGAAGGGCTTGGGAATAAAGTCGGTCGCACCATACCTTGTAGCTCTTATTGCGACATCAATAGAGGCATAAGAGGTTATCATCGCAACTACTATCTCGTAGTTCTTTCGCTTGACATACTCAAGCACTTCAACACCCTGAATTCCCGGAAGCTTGTTGTCGAGAAGCATAATGTCAGGCATTTCCCTCTCAAGTATCTCTATGCCCTCCTCACCGGTGGCTGCCTCTAACACCTCAAATGTATAATCTTCCTCCATGAACGGGTATGTCACATGGAAATTCTTCAGTATCCTTGTCACGCCCGACCTGATGCCGGGTTCGTCATCTACAACGAGAATCTTCAGTACTGCCATCCTATAGTTTTAATAGTTTCATTATTTCCTGATCGAGCTGCTCAGGCCTTATGCCTTTCTCAAGATATCTGTCAGCCCTTATCCAGGCTCTTTCCTGTTCTGAACTGAGGCCGAATGACATTCCTGTTTCATGCGATACAGCTGTTGCGAGTATTACAGGGACATCGGGATATCTCCTCTTAAGCTTGTAACATAGAATAAACCCACTGTCATCATTCTCCATCATAAGATCAAAAACGGCTATGTCGGGCTTAACCCTGGCCAGAAGCGACTCGGCTTCTGCCTGGCTGTCAACGGATATTGTCTTGTAGCCTGCAGCTTCAAGACCCCTCACCATCTGATAAAGATAGTCAGGGTCGTCATCTGCAATAAGCACGGTTATCTCATTTTTTCTCATAACAGTCTTAATAATATTTTATATAACACCTGTTAACCTGTTGACAGTTTGTCACCACCCGGTCACTCTTTCCTTCGGGGCAGTATTATCCTGAATGTTGTCCCGGTAGGTCCCGCCTCCTTATCGTTGTTTGATTCAATCGTTATCTGACCCTTGTGCATCTTAACAATCCCATATGCTGTCGCCAGTCCCAGGCCTGTACCTATACCAATTCCCTTGGTTGTAAAGAAGGGCTCAAATACCTTGGCTCTGTCCTCTGGCTTTATACCTGTACCGTTGTCGGAAATGATGAAGCTTACATCACCCAGGGTATCTTCCAGGTTCAGGTTGATAACCCCTCCCTGCGGCATGGCGTCGAATGAGTTCTTTACCATGTTTGTGATTACCTGGGTCATCTGTTCGACATCAAGCATAAGGTTCGGGTTGGTGGTGCCATCATTTATCTTCACCTCAATATTCTCAGGGATTATCAGGCTGGAGAGACTTTGCTCCATCAGCTCCCTTGCGTTGACAGTCTGGTAGTTAACCTGGTTCTTCCTGGCAAAGTTAAGCAATCCGGCTACTATCTTCTTGCAGCGACCTGCCTGCTCTGCAATCAGTTTAAGGTCCTCTCTTATTGCCTCATCATTTTCAGTCTCTTCCAGCAGGATATTACTGTACATAATAACCACACCTAGGGGGTTGTTAAGTTCATGAGCGATTCCGGCTGATAGTTGGCCCATGTGGGCAAGCTTCTCAGACTGCTTCAGCGCCTGCTGCATCGTTGAAAGCTTCTCATTGGTAAGGGCGAGGTCATTCACTGATTTATGAAGCTTCTCAATGGTATATGGAAGGCACATCTCAATTTCAGCCAATCCGTGCTTTATTGCAGCCGCATGTTCAACGCATGTCTCATAACCGCAGGCCCCACAATCAAGATGGTCTTTCTCACTGAACTTACCCATTGCAGCCAGAACCTCCTTAAGATCGTCATCAGACGGAAAGTGCCTTCTGTGATCATCGGGCCTGTGCCTGACATAAAAGTCAAGCTTCGAGAATTCAGCTATATTCTTTTCCCACTCCGCGATGTCGAAATTATCCATCTTGCTCTGTGCATACTTACTTACCAGGGCTCTCCGGTTATACTGCTTTCCCTTCCTCGAAATTCCCGGACCCATAATGCATCCCTCACAACACAGCAATTCGAGGTGCTGGTTGATCATGCCGGCCTCAAATTCCTTTATTGCTTCCTGGAAATCTATTCTTCCCTCTGCTGCTATTATATTGCCGGTAATTGCATCATCATTTATGCCTGCTGTCTGCAGAAGTCCTCTGGTAACAGGAAAAATGGCGCCTTTTCCGCCAAGGGGCGGATCAAATTCTGAAGGCTCTATATTTTCGTGCGTTATGCCCTTCTCCTCAAACATCTCCCTCAGCTCAATAAAGGTAATGGCCACATCGAGTTCGCTTGATTCAGACTTCTTTGCAACGCATGGACCGATGAATACCACCGGCACATCAGATCCATACTTCTTCCTTATAACCTTCACCGTGGCTGCCATCGGTGAAACCAGCGGTGCGAGGTGACCGACCAGATTAGGGTGATAGTACCTGATGAAGTTTACTATTGAGGGACAATCAGATGATATATATGTCTTACCTGCTGATGAAGAGAGCAAATCCTTATAGCCCGCCGCAATCAGGTCTGCCCCGAAAGAAACCTCGGCCACATACCTGAAGCCAAGTGCCCTTACCATGCCAACCAATTGCCTGTGATTATCGAGTTCCTGAAAATCTGCCGGAAAACTTGGTGCAATTATAGCTGCAGCCTTATCAGACGACTCAAGAATCCTGTTAACCCTGTCGGTGGTTTTCAGGAATACTTTTGCTCCCTGGCTGCACACCTTTGTACAGTTGCCGCACGCTATGCATCTCTCTTCTATCACCTCCGCCTGACCCCCGACTATCCTTATAGCCTTCGCAGGGCACTCCCTAACGCAGGTGTAGCAGGTACGGCATAACTCTTTTATAGTGAAAACCAGCATATCTCGTCTCCTTTAAAGTAAAACATCCCTGGGAGAATATTTCGTGTAAAAAGCTTTCTTCTCCTTCAGGTCTTTATCCCCCTTCTCAGTATCAGCATAGAATGATAGCAGGACGGGTGACTTCGAGGCAACGGTTACAGCCTCAGCCTCCTCAGCCTGCCAGATGATTCTGGCCCGGTTCCTGATTATCTCCTTTGTAGATGAGAATGAGAGCCCGCCGCCATTAATGCAGCCTCCCGGACAAACCATAACCTCTACCAGATCATATTTATGACCGGCAGCGATACGGCTTTCGAGCTTCTGCAGGGAGGTCAACCCGTCGACCACCGCAAAATTGTAACTCTCACCACCAATCTCCGCGGTAAATTCCCTGAATCCCGATGCCGACCTCACTTTTCGGAACAAAGCCTGATCGGTAGCTTTCATGCCACTCAAATGATTCATCGATCTTACTACTGCTTCGGTATACCCACCCGAAACCTCGGCCAGAAGAGCGGCAGAACTTCGCATATCCATCGGATCATCGGCCGGTTCCTCCGTGGCATTGCTGATATCAATCCCGAACAACCTGATAAGCCGTACAAGCTCCATTACTGTCAGAACCGAATCAACATCACTAACCCCTTTTCTTGTCATTCCGTCGCGTTTGGCCTCAAACTTCATTGCAATGCAAGGAGTTACCGAAACACTGAATATCTTCTCGGCGTCTACCTTCCTCTTTGACGGTATGTAGGTTTTAATGAGAGTACCGGCAATCTGCTGGGGAGATTTAAGTGGAGAGAGAGAATCAAGAGTGGCAGGCAAAAATTGCTCGGCATACTTTACCCAGGCCGGACAGGCTGACAGGTAGAGAGGTTTGTCAGCTCCCTCCACTCTTCTGGCTGTTATTGTTGATGCAATCTCATGTATATAGAGATCGGTAGCCGACCCGGTATTGAAAACAAGGTCGAAGCCCATTTTCCTGAGAACCGAATTCAGAATCCTGTCGAAACCTTTTGTATACTTCACACCAAGGGCATCTGCAACGGCAAAAGGAACAATGGGAGAATACTGTATTACCCTGGTAACATCGCTGTTATTAAGATATTCCAGCACCTCGTTGGTATTGTGCTTCTCATGAAGTGCGCCGGTAGGACAAACCAGCACGCACTGTCCGCAGTTTATACAGCTTGAGAAGTTGAAATCACGGTTCATTGCTGTGCCAATGTGTGTCTTCCTTCCTCTGTTGAGGAAGTCAAGAGTGGTAGCTGTAATCAGTTCCTCACAGACTCTGACGCAACGGCCGCACAGAATGCATTTTGAGAGTTCCCTGACTATCGCCGGACTTGACTGGTCGAGCCTCATCTTAATCTTTCTTCCCCTTATGCGTCTTTCTGTTATGTTCAGTTCCTCTGAAAGCTTCTGCAACTCGCAGTTAAGGTTGCGGTCGCAATAGAGGCAATCATCGGGATGGTTCGAGAGAAGCAGTTCGACAATTGTCTTCCTTGCTTTTATGACACGCGGTGAGTGGGTCCTTATCTTCATCCACTCCTCTACCGGCTGTGAACATGCAGTGACAAGCCTCTCACGACCATCTACTTCAACAACGCACATCCGGCACGCTCCGGTAGGAGAAAACTCCTTCATCCGGCACAGGGTCGGTATCAGTATCCCGTTGCGGTTCAATGCAGAAAGAATGGTCTCACCCTTCTCCGCATTGATCTTCCTGTTATTTACCTCTATAGTGAATTGCATAATCTCTATTTCACCGATATTGCACTGAACTTACAAACATCATAGCATACCCCGCAACCAATACATTTGTCCTCAACTATGAAGAAAGGCTGCAGTCTTGTCCCGTAAATGGCATTCACCGGGCATTTTGTTGCACAGACAGTACAGCCTGTACACTTTTCAACATCAATAACAAAGGTTCTTAAACCTCGGCATACATTTGCCCGGCACTTTCTGTCAAAGATATGCTCCTCGAACTCCTCCCTGTAGTTGGTCATGGCACTCAGGAACGGGTTGGGAGCATTCTGACCCAGGCCACAGAGTGATGTATCTTTCATAACCGAAGCTATTGCCTCGAGCTGCATAACCCCCTTGAATCGTTCGAGTGTGGTACCGGCATCATCATTTGCGGGTCTCTTAACAACACCATCAAGAATCTCAAGCATTCTGCCCGTACCCTCGCGGCATGGAATGCACTTGCCGCAACTCTCATGGTGCATGAAATCCATATAATACCTGACCAGATCGACCATACAGGTAGATTCATCTATTATGATGAAGCTGCCTGCTCCCAGGCCCGAATTGATCTTCTTCAGGTCATCGAAATCAATTCTGGTCTCAAGCTGATCCTCCGTAATGAATGTTCCGGTTGAACCACCCAGCTGAAGTGCCTTGAATTCCTTGCTCTCTTTTATACCACCGGCAATACCGTCTATTATCTCCCTGAGAGTAGTTCCCATCTCCACCTCCACTATTCCTGTCAGCCTTGCCTTTCCGGCCAGGGCAAAAATCTTGGTACCACTGCTGCCTTCTGTCCCCAGGTTCCTGAACCATTCCGGACCGTTCTTCATGATCAGAGGCACATTCATAAGTGTCTCTACGTTGTTGATTATGGTTGGTTTGCCGAACAGGCCTGATGTGGCCGGGTATGGGGGTTTTAGTTCAGGCATGCCTCTTCTCCCCTCCAGCGATCCGATCAGAGCAGTCTCCTCACCGCACACAAATGCACCCGCGTCAACAGAGACGACTATTTCAAGATTGAATCCGCTCGAGAATATGTTGTGCCCGAGTAAACCGTAGTCGCGGGCCTGCTCAAGTGCCTTCCTGAAGGTGTTTATGGCATGGTCGGCGCCCGACCTGATGAAGATGTAAGCTGTGGTAGCACCGATGCCATACGCGGCTATCGACATGCCCTCTATGAACCGGTGAGGATCGCTCTCCATGATGGTTCTGTCGGTATACCCACCCGGATCGCTCTCTTTGGCATTACATATCAGATATTTATTTGACGCTGAAGTATTAAGCGCATACTTCCATTTCAATCCGGTCGGGAAGCCACCTCCGCTCCTGCCACGCAGATTGCTGTTCTCAACAATCTCGCAAACCTCCTCAGGGGTGTAATTCCGTATTGTCTTTACCAGCGTCCTGTAACCACCCCTTGCTATGTATTCGGCAATGCTGCCCGGATCATAACAGCCGCAGTTGCTCAGCACAATTCTTTTTTGAAGTGCAAAATAGGGATGGTCCTCGACAAAGGGTATTCCGTGCCAGGTCTCAAATCCTCTCGAACCCAACTGCCCCACTAGATCTTCATCAGGTATATCATTATGAAAGACCGAATTCAGCAGCGAATCTACCTTGTCTTCGGTTATATTCCTGAATACCAGCTTATTTTTCCCGGGCAATTGTATACATACGAGAGGCTCATAGTTAGCCGGTCCGTTACACCCTGTATTTACTACATCGGCTTCGGTATTCATTTCGGCAATATGGTCCCTCACAGCCTTGTCGGTTTTGCCTGAACCGGCAATAATGCTGCTTGTACCGGAGGATATGTAGATAACCGGGCGGCTGACTCTCTCCCTCCTGATAAGTTGCAGTTCTTTCTCTGCATCATGAGGAATGGTATCGCTGCCTGCAAGCAGTATCCGGGTAACAAGAAAGTTCTTAAGATCCTCCATCTGAGAGCCGATTAATCATTCTCAACTATATGCTTCATTTTCTTTATCATGGCAGGAATATGGTCATTGGTCACTCCTGTATGATACTCTCCGTTAACTTCAATAACCGGACCGTTGCTGCAGCTTCCCATGCAGGTCACAATCTCATAGCTGAACCTTCCGTCACGTGTCGTCTGCCCTGGTTCAATTCCAAGCTCCTCCCTGAGTGCTGAAATCAGCGAACCAGACCCATTCATGAAACATGTGGTTCCATGGCAGATGCGGAAGTGCATTTTGCCCGTCGGGAAAAACCGAAACTGGTCATAGAAGGTGGCAAGGCCATAAATCTTGGTTGTGCTGATACCCAGCATTTTTCCAAGCCTTACAATAGCATCCTCCGAAATATACCCGGCCTCCTTCTGAATTTCCTGCAGAATCGGGATAAGATTCTCTTTGCGTGGTTGCCGGTATCGGGCAAACACCTCATTTACAACATCTTTTTTTTCCCTATCCATCGAGAGATATTTTCTGTAACATACAAATATAATATATTTATTGTTATTATTTGAACAATGTTATTTTTATAACAGTAAATTTGCAAACATATTTTCGACTGTCAGAAAGTTGGTTATAAGTAATTTTGATTAACTTTACTGTTCGGTCACGCTATTAGTGCCAGGAAACAGATCAGGGAGAGGAATGAAGAAGAGATACGAGATACAGGTTTGCCTTGGCAGTTCGTGTTTCTCGAGGGGAAACAAGGAGTTGGTCAGGTATATTACCGGGTATCTGAAAAAGAATCATCTCGACGACAGGGTGGTATTCAGGGGTGCCAGGTGCATGGGGCAATGCAGCGAGGGGCCCGTGATTTTAATTAATGACAGGCTTGTGAAGAATATCGAACAGCCGGAGATTGAGTCGATACTCGATGAAGAGTACGGTAACCTAATCTAATCTTAAGCGAATCATGCAAAACACCCGACAAGAGATATATATAAACGACCAGAAGTGCCGCAACTCATACTCCTGCATAAGGGTCTGTCCCGTAAATGCAATTGAGGTAAGGTCAGACCGCAAGCACCCGGTGATAATAGACGACAGGTGCATCGGGTGCGGATTATGCTATATATCATGCAAACCATCTGCCATTGAGTTCAGGGACTCCATTACCCACGTCAGGGAACTGTTGGCGTCTGACAGGAAGACAGCTGCCCTGATAGCCCCAAGCATTGCCTCGGAGTTTGAAGATATTACAGATTACAGGAAGTTCGTTGGGATGATCAGGTCGATGGGATTTGACTATGTGTATGAGAACTCATTTGGAGTAGACCTGGTTGCGGAGGCTTACGCAAGGCTCTTCAGGCAAGCTGGCGGGAAATATTACATCACGGCAAACTGTCCGGCCATCGTAAAAATGATCGAAAGACACCACCCCGATCTTGCCGGCAACCTTGCACCGCTGGTATCTCCGATGATAGCCTCGGCGCTGGTGGTAAATAAGATACACAACGGTGAAATTGCCTGTGTGTTTATCGGGCCATGCATAGATGCAAAGGATGAAGCTCTTCAGTATGATGGAGGAAAGCTGCTAGAGGGTGTGCTTACATTCATTGAACTGAGGCAGATGTTCGACCAGATGAAGATACAGGAGAGGCAGGTAACAATGTCTGAGTTCGACCCGCCGCATGGCAACTGGGGAGCACTCTATCCTCTGCCCGCAGGTATAATACAGGCCGGGGGAATAAAGAGGGATCTTGCTACCAGCGAAGTTATAACAGCTTCAGGTAAGGAAGATGTAATGGCTGCCGTGAATGAGTTTGACAAATACATTGATACAATCAACCATCATTTCAACCTATTCTTCTGCGAGGGATGCCTGCTCGGTCCGGGCATGGAATCACACACAGACAGATTCAAGAAGAGAGCCCTGGTGAGAAAATACGCCCTCAAGAGGGTCGGACTGATCGATAAGGAGCAGTGGACGAAAGATATGAAGAGATGGTCAGAACTCGATTTCACCCGGACCTTTGTGCCGAAAGACCAGACCATTCCCGAACCACCCGAGGAGACAGTAAAGGAGGTGCTCAAGATAATCGGCAAGGAGGATATAGATGAGGAGATTGATTGCGGAGCATGTGGCTATATGTCATGCCGCGATTTTGCGGTTACAGTGGCCAAGGGACTCGCGGTTCCTGAAATGTGCCACACCTTCAACCTGAGGAACAAGCAGGAGTATATTGAAACGCTGAGGCAAACCAACAAGAAACTGGCCGACACCAAGAAGGCCCTGAAGGACTCGCAGGAGAATGCCTTGAGAGAAAAGGAGATAGCACAGAATGCATCTGACATGATGCACAATATGCTCGAAAAACTGCCCAGCGGGGTCATTATTGCCGACAGCGGTTTGAAGATTCTGCATTCAAATCAGGCTTTCATCAATATTATAGGTGAGGATGCAAAGGCCATTGCTGATATCATACCCGGACTTACGGGGGCCGATCTCAAGACGCTGCTTCCGTTCAGCGTGTACAATATGTTCACCTTTGTGATCAGGGAGAATGAACCGGTAATCAGCAGGGATGTTCCGTATGAAGACAAGATGCTCAATATTTCAGTCTTTCCGATAAGGCAGAACAAGATTGCCGGGGCAATTATCAGGGACCTCTATTCACCTGAGGTACAGCGTGAAGAGACCATCAACCGAATCAGCGACGTGATTGACAAGAATCTCGAGATGGTGCAGAAGATAGGATTCCTGCTTGGAGAAGGCGCATCAGAAACAGAGCGGATGCTGAATTCCATAATCGACTCCTACACCAGGGGTAAGGGCACAGAGAAGAAGGGTTAGAACAGATTCGGGCAAAAATGGAATTCTATATAGAGGTCAACAGTCAGCAAAGAAATCACGACGGAGAGAGAATCTGCGGCGATGTCTTCCTAAACAGGTACCTGAAGGAGGAAAACCGGATAATCGTGGTTCTGTCTGACGGGATGGGTCACGGGGTGAAGGCCAACATACTGGCAACGCTTACCTCTACCATGGCACTGAACTTCACTGTCGAACACAAGGAGGCCGAGCGAATTGCAGAGATAATAATGAATACCCTGCCGGTATGCAGCGAGAGAAAGATCAGCTACGCCACCTTTTCAATTGTAGACATAGAGAGTGACGGGAGGACAACCATCCTTGAATATGACAATCCGCCCGCGATTATTCTGCGCGGCAAAACACCATTTGAACCAGCCTGGAAGAATGTCACACTCGGAAAGGGCAGGAATGCCGGCAAAACGCTCAAGACCTGCTCATTCTATCCGCAGAAGGAGGACAGAATAATCATCTGCTCTGATGGGGTTGCCCAGAGCGGAATGGGAAGTGAGGCTCTTCCATTCGGATGGGAAATGGACAATCTCTCATCGTATGCAGCAAGGCTGGTGTCAAACGAACCTTCAATATCGGCCCTGACACTCGCAGGCAAGATTGTGAGCATGGCTTACAAGAATGATCGTTACAAGGCAAAGGACGACATAAGTTGCGGAGTGATATATTTCAGGGAGCCAAGGAAGCTGATTCTGTGCACCGGGCCCCCATACGAGAAAGAGAAGGATGTGATACTGGCAGAAATGGTGAAGGAATTTGACGGGAAGAGAATACTTGCAGGCAGAACCACTGCCGACATTATAGCCCGCGAGCTGAACCGCAAGATAGTGGACGAACTGATATTTGAAGACCCCGAACTTCCTCCCGAGAGTTTCATGGAAGGGATAGACCTGGTTACGGAAGGAATTCTTACCCTACAGAAAGCCAGTGAGATAATCAGGACATACAACAACAGTGTACGGCTCGGGAAGGGCCCTGCCGATAAGATTGTAAAGCTTCTGATGGAGAGTGATGAGATACATTTCATTGTCGGAACCAGGATCAATGTTGCCCATCAGGACCCCAACCTTCCGGTTGAGCTTGAAATCAGGAGGACGGTGGTGAAGCGTATTGCCAACACCCTCGAGGACAAATGGCTCAAGAAGGTATCACTCGAGTATATCTGATCTGACCTGATCTGGCGAAAAGCCTCAGCAAATATTACTGAAACTTCAGTATGTGATCGAAAAGCACTGGCTGTATCAGCGGGTGGGTGAGGTTTTCTGGCATCGAATCAGCCATTATAACCTCGGCAATCTCAGAACCTTCAGGCAATCGCCCCAGCGTTCTCACCTCAGCAAGGTAGAGCCTCCCGTAACCGGCGTACTTTCCGTCGCTTACACCGTAGGGGGCAATGAACATGATGTCAAAACCGGTTGCTCCTGTCTCTTCATATAGTTCCCTTGAGGCAGTCGTGTCTGGATCCTCCCCCTCTTCGACATGCCCCCCCGGTATCTCCCATGTACTCCTCTCACGATGCCTCACGAAAAGCCATCTGCCTTTATGCCTGGCTGCAATGATTGAATATAGCGCCCTTCCGGGTGGCTCGAAATCTGATTCATAGATTTTTACTTTCACCATCGGTTTCTGATAAGGTCTCTTAACTGCAAAACTAATACATCTAAGTCAACCCCGGGTTAAAATTAATTCCCTTATTTTTGTCTCCCGAACATTGATCTTATGTTACTTCTTTTCTGGCATATACTGACCGCACTACTAACTTTCCTGCTGTTCCGCGAGGCTGGCTCCGGCATGAAACCAGGCTACGGGAAGGCTCTGCTTGTTGTAAACCTGGCTTTCACAGTAATCATTTCGCTGGCACTGATTCTAAATGCATTTCCGGGCTCTGATCATGACACACCCGAAGGAATAGCGGCAGGCATGAACCTGAATCTCGTCGCAGTCGCATTCCTGCTGCCGAGAACCCTGCTCACCATACTTCACTATGCCGGCAGGATGATGCGCATACGCAGGGGAGGATACATGAAATCCCTTACCCTCACGGGCCTTATACTCTACGCCATAATACTTTCAATGACCCTCCACGGCCATTTTATCCAGAGGTTCAGGTTCGCAATTGAGGAGGTGGCTATAGAGCTTCCGGGTCTGAAAGGTGACCTTGACGGACTAAAGATTGTGCATATCTCGGATCTTCACCTGGGAAGCTTTCACGGAAGGCACGATAAGCTTAGTCGGATGGCCCGCCTGGTAAACGACCTTGATCCCGATCTGATAATCGACACAGGTGACTTTATTACGCTGGGACACCGCGAATTTGGCACTACAGACACAATACTGGTTAACATGACTGCAAGGTATGGCAAGTATGCAGTGCTTGGTAATCATGACATCGGCACATACCTTAAGGAGGCAAATGCAGAGTCAATTGACGAGACAATCAGGAATGTCTCGGAAATGATTCGCAGGTCGGGCTACATCCTCCTCGAAAGCGCCACTGATATTATCAGAATTGGAGATGCTTCGCTTGCCCTCACAGGTGCTGAGACACGCGGCAGGCACCCTGGAATCATACATCCCGATATAGGCCCGGCGCTTGCCGGATCGGATGATGCCGATTTAAGGATTTTATTAACCCACGATCCAAATCACTGGGATGAGGTAATACATAAGTATCCGGGAATTGAGATAACACTGGCGGGGCATACGCATGCAATGCAGTTCGGCTTTGCAGTGGGTGGTTTGAAATGGAGTCCCTCGGCCTGGTCATACCCAAGGTGGAACGGCCTCTACAGGGAGGGTGATATGTATCTGTATGTAAACCGGGGGGCGGGCGTTCTGGGAATTCCGGCAAGGATAGGGATGCGACCCGAGGTTACACTCATTACACTTAAAAAGGTGTAAAAAAAGCGGACACCCTGTGAGGATGTCCGCTCAAACCCCTAAAAAAAACAAAAACAAAGCAACCAATACACCTTACCTGCGTCGCATGGCAGCCATTCTCTCTTCCATTTTTTTCTGGTACTCCTCGAACTTCTTGTCACCAAGAAGTTTTTTCATCTCAGCATTTCTTTCAGTGTTGATCTTTTCCATGTTGGCCCTCATCGCCTCCCTGTCTCCCGAGTTCATTGCCGCCTGTCTCATCTCTGTCTGCTTCTTTGCATACTTGAGTTGCATGTCATAGACCTTCTTCTCCATATCCTTGGCCAGTGACAGCTCCTTCATCATCCATTCAGTCTCTGTCTTTGCAGTCTCCTCAGGTGTCCTTGCCTGCATCCGCTGGCCCTGACCCTGTCCCTGTGCAAATGTGATGGTAACGAAGAGCATCATCGTCATTACCGAGAGTAATACTTTCTTATTGTTCATGATTGGTGAATTTTGGTTTTGTAATCCTTAGACACTTCCTGTTTATAACTTATTCCGCAACAAGGCATATATTTTTTTTCCGATTATCTATTTTTAGCGGTTATTAATAACCTGAACCAGGTAACACCACAATTAAGGAACAGATGCATCGGATTATCACAGAGTCAGGAGAGATAGTGTTTGTACTTGAGCGTTCGGCAAGGCGTACCGTTTCGATCAGTATCAGGCGCGATGGCTCTGTCTTAGTAAGGGCGCCGATGAAGGCCCCTGCTTCCGAAATCGAGGCCTTCGTGAGAACCAAGGCAAAATGGATACTGAAACATTCGAAACGGCTGACTGAGAGGTTCGAGAAGGAGAAGAGGGACTTTACCGACGGGGAGATGCACTACTACCTCGGAAGGCCTATACCTCTGAAAATAAGCAGGACAG
This sequence comes from uncultured Rikenellaceae bacterium, assembly GCA_964446435.1. Lineage (GTDB taxonomy): Bacteria > Bacteroidota > Bacteroidia > Bacteroidales > VadinHA17 > SLNP01. Next base: position 17,617 of record CAYUOS010000021.1, read on the forward strand.
GAAGGAACCGGATTTCGATGACAGATGAATCAATCGAAATAGAGACTGCACAGGAGTGGAACCCGGAGTATGGCAGGAAGCTTCTCGATGCACTCTTCAGGAAGAAGGCGATGGAGGTATTCGGCCATAGAATGGCTCTGCTTATTGAGAAACATGCCAGACTCAATTTCAGGCCGACCGGACTGAAGGTTCGTACCACAGTCAGTCGCTGGGGCAGCTGCTCAGCCAATGGCTCAATAACCCTTAGCTCCAACCTTCTGAAAAAGCGTATAGAGCTCATAGACTATGTCATACTGCACGAACTCTGCCACCTTCGCCACCGCAACCACGGCCCCGGTTTCTACAAACTGCTGGAAGAGGTTTGCCCAGAATACAGAACATTGAAAAAGGAGATTATCAATCCTGACGGGTCTGAAATATAGGGTATATAGGGCTTGCTAAACCCTGATGCCGATTATGGTGACGTCGTCAACCTGTTCCAGGTCTCCTCTCCAGCGTGCAAACTCCTCTTCAAGTATCCTCCTCTGCTCTACCATCGGCAACTCTTTGACTGAAGAAAGCAGAAGCTTCAGGTTCTTCACCTTATACTTTGAATGGTCAGGGCCGCCAAACTGATCTGCAAAACCGTCAGTAAAGAGATATATTACATCGCCCCTGTTGAGTTTAAGGACATGGTTCCTGAAGTGTGGCTTCTCACCGTAGAAAATCCCAATCGGCATCCTGTCACCCCTGTATTCAGTCATCCTGGCACCCCTGAAATGAAGCATCGAATTGTAAGCGGCTGCAAACTCAACCGTAAGTGTATCAGGTTCGTAGATACACAGAGCCATGTCTATTCCGTCAGCAGCCTCTCCCTGCCGGCCAGTCTGCTTCAGCGACAACTTGACCCTCTCCCTGAGCAGACCAAGCACCTGGGAGGCTGAGAGAGTGGTGTCGCTGTTGATGATGTCATTCAGTGATGATATTCCCAGCATGCTCATGAAGGCTCCCGGTACTCCGTGACCCGTACAGTCGGCAGCTGTAAAGAATACCCTTCCTCCCTCACCGGCTATCCAGTAGAAGTCACCACTGACGATATCCCTCGGTTTGAACAGAATGAAATGATCTGAAAAGGTCTTCCTAAACAATTGATCCTCCGGCATCATGGCCTGCTGAATGCGGCTGGCATAGGCTATGCTCGAGGTTATCTCCTGCTTCTGGGCTGCTATTTCGGCAGTACGCTCGGCGACTCTTTTCTCCAGCACATTCTTGTCGTGAACGAGCTTCCTTTCACGCATCCTCATAAGGCCAAATACAGATGAGAGCAGCACAAATGCCACAACAACGTAAAACCAGCTTGTCTCTGTTATGCCGGGCCTGATCCTGAAATTAAAAACCTGTTCGCTGCTTAACATTCCCGGCACTGCCCTCGAAATAACCCTGAGCGTATAGTTTCCGGGTTTGGAGAACAGGGTAAGCACCGGAATTGACGACCATTCAGTCCATCCATCAGTTATACCATCAATACGATACCTGTACTGCACAGCATTCTGGTTTATGTAATAGGGGGAGATAAAGCTTAGCTTCACCTCCCTCTGGCCACGGGCAAACTCGGTTCCTTCAATTCCAAAGAAAGGATCACCTTCCCCTCTTAAGCCACCAATAAACAGATCAAGTTTTTTATCGACTCCTACCGGCGTGGTCGGATCAATACGGATAATTCTGTTGGCCTCATCAGTAATCCATAACCACTTACCTGAGCTGCTTATCGAGCCAATGCCCTGAAATAGACGCAGTAGTGACTGCTCTTCCGCCGTCCATCCCTCGCCGGATCCGAACCACACCGGATAATCTCCCATCAATATCCACGGATTGCCATTCTCGGTAAAGATATACCTGTAGGCCTGATTGCCCGGCTCATAACCCGGTAGTGGCAACAGATCGTCAGCAACGGCATCATAATGGTAGACTCCAGTTTCCGTGAACATAAAAAGGGTGTCTCTCATGTACTCTACATGATACCTCTGTACAAAATCAGAGGGCACCCTGTACTCTGTCATTATGCTTCCGGCATGCCCCGGATTTGTCATCCTGACGAGGCTGTTCTCGCCTCCCAGCCACAGGGTAGACCCGCCGTCGACTGCTGCTGAGTGAAAGGACCGGTTCACCGGCGGGAACGGGATCTCTGCCCTCCATTCTCCCTTTTGTGAAATAACAGAGAACCATCCGTTGCTGGTTGCAACATAGTATCTGCCCTCATCTGTTGCATTGCTTATATGATTTACAAATACTCCTGTAACGACAGGAATGGCAATGCTGTCAGATACATTGTACAAACCCCTGTTGGTACCGACCAAAAGGCCATCACCTGTTGCAACCAACTGCTTGCACTTCTCTGATATCCCGGCGACTCTTCTGAATTCATGTCTCACCGAACTCAATCGCCTCACCGTCTCCTTCACATACCTGTATGAGGGTTCATGTGATGCAGGAATCACATCCACTGTCACCTCCGTTGATACCTCCTCTACCGCCTCAGTTGTCTCTTCAGTCTGCTTATTAGCCGTGTTTCTCCCAAAGATCCTGTCAATTATGCTCCTGCGCTCAGGCTGAACTGCATCCTGTACCTGGACAGGCAACTCTTCTGACCTGATTTGCGGTTCCTCCCTGACCGTAACCACCTGCCGCCTGACCGGCACTCTCCTCAGCACCTCCTCAGTCTCATATCTTCTGACCTCGCCAAGGAGGAAGAGGCCGTCACTGGTTCCTGCATAGAGCTTTCCTTTATGCCACACTGCCGAAATGATATTGCCGCTTAGCCCCCGGTAGATTCCGAAATTGGTTACCGGAAGGCTAAGGTCAGCCCTCGTAAGCCCGAATTCATGCGACATCCACAGGCCGCCATTCTTGTCAGACCCGGTCGCAAACACCTCATTATCTGGCAGTCCCCTTTCGTAGTTAATGGTATGGTATACCTTCCTGCTCTTTCTGCCCACAACAATCACCCCCCCTTCAACCGTCGAAAACAGGTATAGTGTGTCATTTATCAGGTGGCCACCTGCAAGAAGCTTCTCATCAAGATACCCCTCGTCCTCAGGCTCCCACCTGTAGAACTCAAGGCCGTCAAAAAGATGAATAGTGCTGGAACCAAGGCCTAAAAGAACACGGCGTCCGTCGTAGGGAAGAGTGAAGAGAATCTCATCAAAGGCTGTCATATAACCGGTTACCAGTGGCAACAGCTCAACACCCTCGAGTTTGCAGAGGCCGGTTGACCAGATACTGACGAATATTCCATCAGGAGTGCTGAAAGCTGAAGCAAAGCTCCTGTCAGGCCCTGAAGGAATAAGTGCCTGCTTCTGCAGATCAGGTAATGTGTGTATTGCAAGACACTCAGGGGTAAGCACAAAAAGCAGTGAATCAGTCACTATTATCCCTGTCACCACACCAGCAAAGGCAGAATCAGATTCAATTGAGTTGTAGTTATATATTCCATCAGAGTTTCTTTGCAGGTACCCGTATCTGTTCTCGCCACCGATGTATACCCTTTCATCAATATTGTTGTATACCATGCTGTAAGGTATCACCGGCAACCTGATCAGGTCCCAGTTATAGCCGTCGAATGTCACCACACCCCTGCGGTTTGCAAAAAGCATGATATCGTAGTTGTCCTGGCAGATAGCCCAGTTCTGGTCTTCAGTCTGCCGGCTCCCGGAAAAGTGTGTAAGGAACAATCCACCCTGCTGTGCAGATGAAGGCCATGAGCAAAACAGTAGCATTATAAACGAAATCACCACCTCAAAACTCAGGCGATGACATTGATTCTTCTCTGCTTTTTTTTCTTCTACCAACCAGCCAACAATTTAAAAGCAAAATAACGGAAAAACCAATATTATTCAGGCATTGACTTACCGTTTACCGTTTACCGTCTACCGTCTACCGTTTACCGCCTACCGTTTACCGTTTACCGCCTACCGTTACCGTTTACCGCCTACCGTCTACCGTTTACCGTCTACCGTTTACCGTCTACCGTTTACCGTCTACCGTT
>CAYUOS010000021.1:21740-31022 GCA_964446435.1 uncultured Rikenellaceae bacterium
ACCGTCTACCGTTTACCGTCTACCGTTTACCGTCTACCGTTTACCGTCTACCGTTTACCGTCTACCGTTACGCAATATTCGTAAACACTGCCTGTACATCATCGTCATCCTCGATACGGTCGATCAGTTTTTCAATATCGGTCAGCTGTTCTTCGGTGAATTCCACCGGTGTTGTGGGTATCCTCTTCAGGCTTGACTTGGCTACCTCTATACCTTTCTCCTCAAGTGCCTTTGAGAGAGTACCGAAGTTTGTATAATCGGTATACAGGTAGACCATATCCTCATACAACTCAACATCTTCAAGGCCTGACTCGATAAGTTCAAGCTCAAGCTCCTCAATATCAAGCGAATCAGGTTTTGCGAACTCAAATACCGCTCTGCGTGAGAACATAAACTCGAGGGAGCCGTTTGGAACAAGTGTTCCTCCGAACTTATTGAAATATGACTTCACGTTCGCAACGGTACGGGTATTATTGTCAGTGGCACACTCAATATAGATCAGAACCCCGTGAGGTCCCTTTCCCTCAAAGTTCACCTCGGTGAATGCCTCGAAATCCTTTCCGGCCGCCCTCTTGATTGCAGCCTCAATATTATCCTTGGGCATATTCTGGGCCTTGGCATTCAGAATGGCTGTACGGAGCCTCGAATTCATCTCAGGGTCGGGTACGCCTTCCCTGGCTGCAACTGTTATTGCCTTAGCCAGTTTCGGAAATACCTTCGACATCTTGTCCCACCTCTTCTCCTTGGCGGCCCTGCGGTATTCAAATGCGCGTCCCATAAATTATGTTTTTGAGTCCCCAAAATTAATAAGGAAAACCATTCGCTATCGCTGTTAAGAGCAGAAAAGCTGATTTGGCGATAAGCAAATTGTAAAATTAGTAAATCAGCCTGTTTATGCAAAGAATAGGTATCCCATGAGTATAGCTGCTATTATACCGGTGAAGTCGGCTATAAGTCCGCATGATAAGGCATACCGGGTATTCTTTATACCCACTGATCCGAAATAGACCGCTATTACGTAGAAGGTAGTATCAGTGGCTCCCTGCACTGTTGATGCCAGCCTGCCAACAAAAGAATCAGCACCATGGGTTTTCATGGCATCAATCATAAGTCCGCGCGATCCGCTTCCGCTTAAGGGCTTCATCAGTGCAGTCGGCAGGGCATCAACGAACTGGGTGTCAAAACCCATCAGTGAAAACAGCTTACCGATACCGCTGACAAGGAAATCCATGGCACCCGAAGCCCTGAAAACACCTATTGCAACCAGGATTGCAACCAAAAACGGTATGATCTTTATTGCAATATTAAATCCCTCTTTTGCACCTTCAATAAACGAATCGTAAACATTCACCTTATTCTTTACGGCAAGTACAATGAAGAAAATAATGACTGAGAATAGAGTCATATTGGCTACAAGGGTCGATACCGTTGTTATCTGTTCCTCGGGCATTCGGCTGAACCAGAATATCAGGCCACCTATTACTGCAGACATCCCTCCCAGATAGGCGAGCACAACCCTGTCAAGAAGGTTGATCTTTTGCATTACTGCCACACTTATCAATCCGGCCAGTGTCGAGAAAAAGGTTGCAAGCAGAATCGGCAGGAATATGTCTGATGGATTTGCAGCACCGAGCTGGGCACGGTATACCATTATGCTGATAGGTATTATTGTGAGCCCCGATGTATTCAGCACAAGAAACATTATCATCGGATTCGAGGCGGTATCAGGCTTCAGGTTGGTCTCCTGCATCTCCTTCATTGCCTTCAGCCCCATCGGAGTTGCGGCATTATCGAGTCCCAGCATGTTGGCGGCTATGTTCAGCATTATCGATCCGTATGCAGGGTGGTTTCTCGGAAGATCGGGAAAGATCCTGCTGAAGAATGGTCCGATGAGTTTTGACATCAGCCTCACCATGCCCCCGTTCTCACCTATCTTCATAAGTCCCATCCACAACGTCAGAACCCCTGTCAGTCCGAGTGATATCTCAAAACCGGTTCGTGCATTGGCAAACGTTGAGTTAACCATCTCATTGAAGATCTCAATGTTGCCCATAAATATAAGCTGCACCAGGGCAAAGACAAATCCTATCAGAAAAAATGCTATCCAGATGTAGTTCAGAACCATATGATTTCAGATTTACGATGTCAGATGTCAGATTAACGATTTGCGATTAACGATTTGCGATTAACGATTTGCGATGTCGGATGTGCGATTTACGATTTATCGTCACAGAGCCCTTAAATCAGAAATCAGATATCGGAAATCAGATATCAGAAATCAACTCTTGATTTCAGGATGCAAAATAGGAATAAAAGTTTGAAATGGTATAATCGGGATGCTTCAATCAATACCCCATAAATGCTATATTTGTGGCAGGTATTGAAGAATCATAAAAACTATAATAGATGAAGAGACTGTTACTCAATTTACTTTGCACTATCATTGTCATGACAGGTTCTATTGGCATTTCAAAGGGGCAGGATATCAAACTGCCTGATCCGGTAAAAAAGGGGGGCAAACCCCTTATGGAGGCTCTTGGTGAGAGAAAGAGTCTCAGGGAATTCAGTGAGAAGGAGCTTACCAATCAGCAGCTTTCAAACCTGCTTTGGGCAGCCTGGGGATTCAACCGACCTGAGGATGGAAGGCGTACCGCTCCCTCTTCACGCAACATCCAGGAGATAGACATATATGTCTCATTGAAATCAGGCCTTTACATCTACGATGCTGCGAAAAACATATTGAAACAGGTTCACAATCGCGACATAAGGGCGATGTGCGGAAGCCAGGACTTTGTGGGGACTGCCCCTGTCAACCTGATTTTCGTTGCCGACATGGGGAAGCTCGGAAGAAAGGAGGGCGATGTGATACGTGACACTGACCTCTATTCGCCATATGCAAATGCAGGTTTCATATCGCAGAATGTTTATCTCTGGTGCGCCTCTGAGAATATGGCCGGCGTGGTAAGGGCAATGATCGACAGGAACGCTCTTGCCCCGCAGATGGACCTCAGGTCGAACCAGGTAATCATACTTGGACATACCGTCGGGGTACCAAGGTAGAAATGGTTACAGCCCTCTTCGCCGATGCAGTCTGACATGAATAGATTTCGTTCAGCAGCCGTTTCACTGCTTGCTGTACTATTCGCAATTACAACGGCGTACGGCAAGGATGTTGTCATATCCGGAAAAATCACCGATAATCAGAATAATGCCATTCAGGCTGCAACAATCTCATTTAACCACGGCTCTGCCTCATTCAGCTCGAACTCTTCAGCAGATGGAAATTACCGGATTACAATACCCGGCATCTTTCCTTCCGATCCCAAACCTCTTATCACCGGTAACCCGTTTCCCTCTCCTTTTACCGACCGGGTAAGCATCCCTATGGTAACAGGATCGGATGGTGATATCGATTTCGCCATCTATAGCCTGAACGGAAGGAAGATCATTTCAGATTCGTTCAGGTCTATGCCTGCTGGAGGATATGCGATCACATGGGGCGGCCTCAACAGCTCGGGACACACCATGCCCAGAGGGATATATATCTACGCCATTACCTTCAGGGGTAAAACCCTGTCAGGAAGGTTGGTGAGAGCGACAGAGACAGCCGGCAGCGGTGGTATAAACATCGCCTCTTACCAGTTTCCCGCAGGCGATATTCCGGGACAATACTATGGATCGGCCATTCCGTTCGAGGTTACTGTCACTGCTGCCGGTTACCACGATGTAAGATTCGCTGAGATAGCCATTGCAAATGACACTATTATAAGCTTCACCCTGATATCAAGGCTCGCCCTGCCCTTCAAGACAACCGACAGTCATATTGCAGTATTGAAAGGAGGTGAATACCTCTCAATGATACTCAAGGGTATCAATCTGGGCGTAGCACCTCCGGGCTTCTTTCCCGGCGAGGTCGCATATGCGATATCTCCTGAGATGTACGAGTCGTGGATAGACATGATGGGCGAAGCCGGATTCAACTCACTAAGGGTATATACACTGCATCCTCCGGTATTCTACGAGAAGCTTGCAGAGTACAATCAGAAGAATCACACAAAACCGATTTATCTTTTCCAGGGAATATGGCTCGATGAGCCCGAAGACCACTCCGATCCAGCAGAAAACAACCTGACAAACCGGTCTGAGGAGTTCATAGCATCAATAAGGGAGGTTATCGATTGCATACACGGAAACAGGTCGATACCATTCAGGCCGGGAAGGGCATATGGCGACTATGAGACAGACATATCTCCATGGGTGGCAGGTTATATTATCGGCAGGGAGATATCACCGTTTGAAGTACAGACAACAGACGCTGCCATGCCACTGCCTGCAGTCTGGGATGGGAACTTCCTGGCCATAAGCAATGCCAGTGCCTCCGAACTGTTCACTGCAAAAATGCTCGATGAAACAATAAGCTACGAACAGAATAACTACTCCACAAAGAGACCGGTAAGCATGTCGAGCTGGCCAACCCTTGACCCGCTGACCCACCCTACCGAGATTTATACTGATGAAGATGTGGCTCAAATCGATATTATGAAGATTACCCAGAAGGGTCAGGACAAACTTCTGTTCGCAAGCTACCACGCTTACCCCTACTACCCCGACTTCATAAGCGATGAACCATATTACCGTACCTTCAGTGACGAGTACGGACCGAACAACTACCTCGGTTATCTTACTGATCTTAAGAACCATTATGACGGAATACCACTCATCATAGGTGAGTTCGGGGTGCCATCATCATGGGGTGATGCCCACAGGTCTTTCAGTGGCATGAATCACGGCGGATTATCGGAGGCACAGCAGGGCACCTACAACATAAGGCAATTGCGAAACATAATCAATGCAGGCTGTGGCGGGGGATTTATGTTCTCATGGATGGACGAGTGGTTCAAGCAGACCTGGATAGTATTGTATATGGAGGCGTTCGGTATCAATTCAGGTGGCAACATCATTCCCACCAGGCAACTATGGCACAATCTCGTCTCTCCAGAGCAGAATTTCGGACTGATAACCTTCGACCCGAAAGATGTGCAGGCATGGCAGAACTACAACCTCTCAACATCAGAAAACATATTATCGGCAAGGGCCTCGCATGACAACACCTATTTCTACATCGAGGTTACCACAAACCAGCCCCACGGTTCCGAAGAGTTGATAACACTTGCCTTTGACACTTACCTTGCCGATACCGGAGAAGGTCGCTTTCCCTCCGGCCACCAGATACCCAACCGGGCTGAATTTCTCCTTGAGGCAAAAAGAGGTAGCGACACCGTGTCGCTCTTTGTAACCCAGGCATATGATATGTTCGGACTTACCCCCAGGTTCAATCTGGCCGACCACTCGGTGCAGAAATTCAGAAGTACCATAACCGATGGTGATCCGTGGAAACTGATGCGATGGATAAACAATGGCTTTGACGGAACCACCTTTGACCTTGGCAGATTACCTTCGGAAGAGACAGGGGCTTTTACATTCGGTGAGAGAACAGCCGTTACCTGGTCAGGCAACAATAAACTCATTGTCAGGCTGCCGTGGACACTGCTGCATTTTCATGATCCGACACAGGGAAGGGTTATTGACGGAGCCGAGTCATTTGACGGAGGAAGAAGCTTTGAAATCTACAGTCGCTATACCGATGGTATCGCCCTTTCAATCCTGAACAGGGGCGTTGTAACCAGTACGGTAAACCGGTACACCTGGCCGGTCTGGCTGCATGTACCACAAACAACAGGCAGGCCCAAAAAATCACTCGAAACAGTTACCGAAGGCCTGCGATACATCCCCTCATTTATAAACTGAACCCTGAACCCCGTACCCTGAGCCCCGTACCCTGAGCCCTGCGCCTTACGCCCCGTACCCTGAGCCCCGTACCCTGAGCCCTGAGCCCTGAGCCTCACCCCTACTTCTTCTTCTGTTGCGAATCGAAGCCGCTGCGGCTGGCACTGCCCCATCCCTTCTTGCCACGAAGGAAGTCTATATTGCCTTTTACGGCAAAGAAGGTATGAACAGGATAAAAGAATGGTTCAGCGAGAGCCGTTGCCAGCAGTTTCAGCACATCCCGTTTCTTCCCATACTTGTGAAATGTAATCTCCTCAAACAATACTGCCCATGTGGAGAGACTGACGGCGAAGGTGTAGACAAATGCAAAAAGCAACAGGAAAAAAGGCCAGTTAAGTTTACCTGCAATAACCAGGATGATCGTGTAGATGATTCCCAGGAATGCAATGAGCGGAGCGGCCCATTCGAAAAACAACCAATAGGGATATCCCATGAAACCCAGCCTGCCATACTTCTTCCTGAAAAGCATCTTCCTGTGTGTCCACAGCGATTCAATCAGTCCTCTCGTCCATCTGGTCCTCTGTCGCCGCATTGACTTCAGGTCAGCAGGTACCTCAGTCCAGCAAAGTGGGTCAGGAATATAAGTCACCTCATAATTAATGTTCCGTTCTGCCATGTATCGCCGCATCCTTAGCACAAGCTCCATATCCTCGCCAACGGTCTTGATGCTGTAACCCCCAGCCTTAATAACGGTTTCCCTGTCAAACATCCCCATTGCTCCCGATATCAGCATTAGACCGTCAAGATGGCTCCAGGCCATTCTACCCAGAAGGAATGCCCTTGTGTATTCGAGAACCTGCAGACGGGGAAGTATCTTTACCGGCAGGTTGATCTTCCTTATAAAACCCTTCTCAATTTCACACGAGTTTACAATCCTGATTACACCACCCGTACCAATCACCTTCTTCTCCTTCTCCTCCAGAAAAGGTTTTATCAGCTTCAGTATCGAGTCGGCTTCGATTATAGAATCAGCGTCAATGGCAACAAAAAGCGGACTGCGGCAGATGTTCACTCCTGCATTGAGACTGTCTGCCTTACCTCCGTTATTCTTGTCAATTACAGTAAGTCTGTTGAATGAGGGATTCTTCGATTTGTAAACACCGCGTATCCTCTCACAGGGAATGCGGTAATCGAAATAATAGTTTACCCTTACCAGCTCATAAGCCTCCTTTATCTTGGCAAAGGTATCATCAGTCGAACCGTCATTGACTATTATAACCTCAAAGTTGTTGTAATAGAGCGACAGCAGGGTCCTGACATTATCAATGATAGTCTTGCTTTCGTTGAACGCAGGGGCAATAATCGAAATTTTCGGACTCAGTGGCGAAAGAACCAGGAAGTTATAATTTATATAGCTGTTCTTTCTCAGATATTTGCGTAGTGCCAGCGCCGAGAAAATGCCAAGCATCAGGTAGGAACTGAATAGTGTCAGCGTCAGAAAGAATATTATTTTACCAAGTATCAGATCCATACCTCAAAATCAATAGATTCTCCTGTCGAGAACGTGCCTTATAATTATATTATAGTTCTTGTATTCCGATTTCATAAGCTTGATAAGCGCCCTGATCCCCTCTTCTCCCATATTTTCAATAGCCTTGGTCGCCTCAATCTGCAACTGAACCTCATCCTCCTTGTCAAGCACAAGCTTCAGGAAGCCCATCATGCTCTCATCAGGCATCTTGCCCATCGACCTGAGTATCTCGAGGCAATTGTAATAGTCCTCGTTCTTGTACATCTTCTTCATAGGCTCAAGCGTCGACCTGAAGTTCATATCGCCCGAAACCTCGATGGCCAGCTTCCTTACCAGCGGATTATCATGGGCAAGTACAGCCCTTACATCGGGCTCCGCATCAATCTGTCTGAACTCCCTTATCATCCTGAGCGAGAACATAATAATGGTATCATTAGGCGAATCAAGCCACTGCCTGAAGTCAGGAGGCTTCATCTCATGCTGTACCAGAAGTTCGTGTAGGGAAATCTGCTCCCATAGTGAAAAGGGGCGATTAAGGTGATGCAGGAACTCAAAGGGATTATCGTCGCTAAGGCGCACAAGCGCAATCTGAGCCTCCATTCTCAGTATCTCATTGCCAGAGTTCAACGCCTTGTAAATTGCATCGTTTGCATCCCTGATGTTCATGAAGGCCAGCTCGCGGAATCCCTTTATCTTCCTGTGCCACTGCAGGCTGCGAGCCTTTATGACCGAATCCCTGTCAAGTCCGAGCATAAGATATAGCCGCCGTAGCTTCTCCTCGGCATCACCCTTCAGGTTGACACTGACATCAATCATCTGGTCGACAAGTACCTGGCGCCTGAAGTCATCCGAAGCAATCCGGCCAAAATCCTCCGAAATATTGTCTCCAAAAAGGTAGTCAATTATCAGCCCCTGGTACTTCTCCAAAAGATACTGCCTAAGCTTCTCCTCCCTCTCCATCCGGGTGCGATTGAGAAGAATAACAACCAGCAGAACCATCATGGTGGTGATGGAAGCTATTATTACAATAATAAGGAGGTTGACGAACGCAAATGAGCGACCAAAGTACTCCACCCTCCTTAGCCACGGACTCCCCTCCTGGTCCTGCTGCGATTCAGCTATATATTCAAGACTTTCATATACCTGGTATAACATTGAAGAATCTGCAGAAAGGGCAGGCCGGCCAACACTCTCCTGGCTCTTTCCGGGAGAGAACGACACGAGCATCAATGCCAGTATGATGAAGAGAATGAATCTCATCTCTTCGGAATGATTTTACGTGTAAGGGTAATTGTACCTTCAAACCGGTTACGGTAAAGAGACTCAAAATGCTCCTCACACGAATAGCCTGCTCCCGCCCTCAGGGTCATCATTTTAGTAATCTCCCTGAAGTATATCAGCTTTATTGTTGTAGCGCTAAGACGCTCGAGGTCAACAATGACATTAAAGGGTTCATCGGGCGCAGTTCCTGTGCCCGCGGTGAACTGCAGGTAATCGGTATCATTGAAGTACCTTCTTGCACTCACGAATAGTGAGTTGGTAATGCCCGAATCCTTGAAATAGAAGTATACCTTTCCATTTAACCACCATCTGCCAAGATATTTCTCAACACCGGCGACCGTGATGAAGATATTCCGATCGAAATGGTAATAGTTCAGCCCTGCCGATGCTACCCACCCTCCACCGAGGGTATGCCACAACTCGGCAGAAGCGCGGTGGCGCGGGAAATAGATACCCGGACTCCATGCATAGTTAAGCCAGCCATATACCGTTGGAGAGATTGTTGGCCAGGCTTCACCCTCAAGCTGGAATTCAGTCTCTCCGGTACCTCCTGAACCAATGTGCCCGATGTTCAGGTAGCCCATCACCTTTCCGAAGTCAGTCCTGTGTGCTGCACCTGCCTTCCATACCTGCCAAAGCCGGGGATATGGCTCCCTGAAAGTGTCGAAATAATAGCCTGCTAT
>CAYUOS010000022.1:0-30519 GCA_964446435.1 uncultured Rikenellaceae bacterium
TAAATTGCTTCAGCTAATCCCTTCAGAAGAGAATATCACAATCGATCATATCTCAATGCTTGCCGGCGTACCCGTAAACAAGATTTCAACACTTTTGCTGTCACTTGAAATGAAAGGCTTTATCAGGTGCTGCCCGGGCAATGCATATACCAGATGTGAGAATATGAGAATATGAGAATTTGCTGATTTGATGATTCCCCCGTTTACGATTTCCCCATCCCTCCTTTTCTATTCTACAACATTTTTTAAGCATTTTTTTTAGCTCACTATAATCTTTGTCATTGTTTTTTCTACTTTTATCCCTCTCAAAAAACCACTAACTAACCAACACAAATACTATGGACCCAAGAGTACAACAATTCATGGCCATGATTAAGGCCAAAAATCCGGGAGAAAATGAGTTTCACCAGGCAGTGCAGGAGGTAACCGAATCACTTATGCCCTTCATTGATGAGAACCCGAAGTACCGTCATGCAAAAATTCTTGAAAGAATAGCCGAGCCGGAAAGGGTTATTCTATTCAGGGTTCCATGGCTCGACGACAAGGGCGAGGTTCAGATAAACAAGGGCTACCGCATTGAGATGAACAGCGCAATAGGACCATACAAGGGGGGCCTTCGCTTTCACCCCACTGTTAACCTGGGCATCCTGAAGTTCCTTGCTTTTGAGCAGGTATTCAAGAACAGCCTCACCACCCTTCCCATGGGCGGTGGCAAGGGCGGATCAGACTTCGATCCCAAGGGAAAGTCAGACAATGAAGTGATGAGATTCTGCCAGAGTTTCATGTGCGAGCTCTTCCGCCATATTGGACCCGATACCGATGTACCGGCAGGAGACATCGGAGTGGGCGGCCGCGAGGTCGGCTACATGTTCGGCATGTACAAAAGACTCCGTAACGAGTTTACCGGCGTACTGACAGGAAAAGGAATAGAATGGGGGGGTTCGCTTATCAGGCCTGAGGCTACAGGATATGGAGCCACCTATTTCGCGGCAGAGATGCTCGCAACCAGGGGTGACAGCATTAAGGACAAGATCGTTGCCATCTCGGGATCGGGCAATGTAGCGCAGTATGCAACCGAGAAGGTGAATGAAATGGGAGGAAAGGTTGTCACCCTCTCTGACTCGAACGGCACCATCTACGATCCGAAGGGTATTGACAATGAGAAGCTGCAGTATATCATGGAGCTCAAAAACGTCAAGAGGGGCCGCATCTCAGAATATGCAGAGAAGTACGGCGTTGAGTATTTTGAAGATAAGAGGCCATGGTTTGTCAAATGCGACATCGCAATGCCAAACGCCACCCAGAACGAGATAGACGAGAATGATGCCAAAACACTTGTAAAGAATGGCTGTATCTGCATCTCCGAAGGTGCCAACATGCCATCCACACCCGAAGCTGTTGAGGTGTTCCTCAATGCAGGTATCCTCTATGGGCCCGGCAAGGCAGCCAACGCCGGCGGTGTTGCAACTTCAGGACTCGAGATGACGCAGAATTCGATGCGTATGCCTTGGTCAAGGGAAGAGGTTGACGCAAGGCTTCAGATTATTATGAAGAACATCCATGCAACTTGTGTTAAGTACGGAACCAAGGAAAATGGATTCATCAACTATGTTGACGGAGCCAATGTGGGCGGTTTCGTCAAGGTGGCTAACGCCATGATTGCCCAGGGCGTAGTATAAGACTATTAGTTCGATTTATGAAGATAACCACCTGGCTTTACACAGCCGGGTGGTTCTTTTTTTATTAATTTTGCCCCACTTAATCTGACAATGAGACTTATTGATACCCATACACATCTGTACCTTCCGGAGTTTGACAACGACAGGGACCAGGCAGTGGCCCGCGCCCTCGCAAACGGAGTTACGAAGATGCTGCTGCCGAATATTGACAGGAACTCCTTCCCGGTGATGATGAAAACGGCAGAAAGGTTCCCGGGTATATGCATTCCGATGGCGGGCCTTCACCCAACCTCGGTAAAGGAGAACTACGAGGAGGAGCTTGAATTTTTAAGTGATATGTTAAGATCAGGCCGATTCGCAGCTATTGGCGAGACAGGAATTGATCTCTACTGGGACAAGTCTTTCATTGAGGAGCAGAAAATCTCATTCCGAAAACAGATTGAGACCGCCATCGAACTGAACCTTCCGATAGTGATACATGCCAGGGAGTCATTCGCGGAAATCTTCGCAATACTCTCCGATTACACAGGAAGCAGCCTCAGGGGTGTGTTCCATGCCTTCACCGGAACAGCCGAAGACCTCGAAAAGGCAATCGAATTAGGATTCCTGCTGGGGACAGGTGGCATTGTTACCTTCAGAAATTCAGACCTGGCAGAGGTAATCTTCAGGGCAGGCATTGATAACATACTGCTCGAAACAGACTCGCCCTACCTTGCTCCGGTTCCGTTCAGAGGAAAGAGGAATGAAAGTTCGTACCTCATAGAGATAAACCGAAAGGTCGCCTCAATATTCGGCATCTCACCAGAAGAATCGGCAGCAAGAACAACAGCTAACGCAGAAAGGCTATTCAGTACAATTATTTAATAAATATGGGATGAGCCAGGTTAACAGATCAATACTTATAATTTATACGGGCGGAACCATCGGCATGGTTCACGACAGTGAAACAGGGGCACTTATCCCGCTCGACTTCAGTCATATCTCCGCACAGGTTCCTGAACTCAGGCGATTCAGTTATAACCTGAAGGCCTTAACCTTCAGTCCGGTTGTCGACTCCTCTGACATCAGTCCTGACATGTGGCTTGAACTTGCTTCAATAATCGGGCAAAACTATGACAGTCATGACGGATTCGTAATTCTTCACGGAACAGATACAATGGCCTATTCAGCCTCGGCTCTGAGCTTCCTGCTGAAAAACCTCGAAAAGCCGGTAATCTTCACCGGCTCGCAGTTGCCGATAGGAATGCTTCGCACCGATGGTAAGGAGAACCTCATCAGCGCAATTGAAATAGCCGCTGCCCAAACAAACGGGCACCCTGTTGTGCCGGAAGTATGCATATATTTCGAAAACAAGCTGATGAGGGGCAACAGAAGCACTAAGCTGAGTTCTGACCAGTTCAATGCATTCAGTTCACCCAACTACCCCAACCTGGCAGAGACCGGAGTAAGTATAAAGTATAACACAAGGTTTATCAGGTATCCGGTAATAAGACAGGACCTGGTAGTTGGCAGAGAACTATGCACCGATATAGCACTGGTGAAGATCTACCCGGGCATGACCCCTGAACTTATAAACTCTGTTCTTTCGGTAAAAAACCTCAGGGCAGTAATACTTGAGACATATGGATCGGGCAATGCCCCCACCTACCCCTGGTTTATCGATGCACTGAGAAAATTCATCAACAGCAATGGAATTGTGGTAAATGTAACACAATGCCACGGGGGAAGCGTGGAGATGTCGGCCTACAAAACAGGCAGAACCCTGCTCGATATTGGAGTTATAAGCGGCGGTGACATAACTACCGAAGCTGCCGTCACCAAGACCATGTTCATTCTGGGGTCAGATACTGACACACAAAAGATTAATATGTTGTTAAATAGGTCAATGGCCGGAGAAATTACATGAGCCACTACATTTGTTTTGAATTTTTTTGTACATTGCGCCGCTATTTTCTTTGAAATACTGATTGTTGTAACCGGGAAGGTAAAATCTCCTGTTTTGCAGCAAGATTATTTAGAATGATTCCAGTCTTGCCGATAAGAGGGCTGCCTGCCGGCCGGTTCCCACAGCATTAACACGGGCATTCTATTGATAATTAGAACATTACGATGCCCATTGGAGAGATGCAGGAGTGGTTGAACTGGAACGCCTGGAAAGCGTTTGTACCTCAAAAGGGTACCGGGGGTTCGAATCCCCCTCTCTCCGCTAAAATATTTTTATAATTTTGTGAACTATTAATACGGTCGTTAATAACTAAAATTAAGAACAAACATGAAAAAATTATTTGCATTTGTTGCTGTTATCGGGATGCTTTTAATCGGAGCATCAGCAAACATGTATGCTCAGGAAGGGCAGACAGAAACTACAGCAGTGGAACAGGTTGCTACAACCCAGCCGGTTACCCAGACTGCTTCCGATTTTCTTCAGGAAGAAGAGGGAGGCCAGCTGCACAAGGAAATCAAGAGGCTTTTCATCGAGGGTGGTGCAGGCTTCATGGGCGTTGTACTGCTCTGTCTCATTCTTGGTCTGGCAATCTCAATAGAGAGAATTATCTACCTCAACCTGGCAACCACAAACACTAACAAATTACTTGCTAAAATAGAGGCAGCCCTTCAGGAGGGTGGCATTGACGCTGCCAAAGAGGTTTGCCGCAATACCCGCGGCCCCGTGGCAAGCATATTCTATCAGGGTCTCGACAGGGCTCATGAGGGAATCGAAATTGCAGAAAAATCAATAATTTCATACGGTGGCGTGCAGATGGGTCTTCTTGAGAAAAACCTCTCATGGATCGCACTGTTTATCGCAATCGCTCCCATGCTTGGGTTTATGGGTACCGTTATCGGTATGATCGCTGCATTTGACAATATCGAAAGGGCTGGAAACGTATCAGCAACACTGGTTGCCGGTGGTATCAAGATCGCTCTTATCACAACCGTTACCGGTCTTATTGTAGCTATCATCCTGCAGGTATTCTACAACTACATTCTGTCAAAGATTGACAGCCTCACCAACCAGATGGAAGACTCATCAATTTCACTGATTGACCTTCTCGTTAAGTACAACCTCCAAAAGTAATCGCACCATGTCGAATATATCGTCAAGATTAATAAACATTCTTCTGGGTGTGCTTATGGCCATCACAGCGGTTATGGTAGTTATTTTCTACGCCGGGCCGCTTGTTGAGGGAACTGAAGGCACTAACTTTGAAGAACCCAGGATTACGGAAACATTCCTGACCTGGGCATATATCCTGCTCGGGCTGACAGCAGGGCTTACCATTGTGTTCTCGGTTATCGGCCTTGTTGTTAATCCCAAGGGCGCAAAGAAGAGCATCGTGGCAATAGTCTTTGCCGCAGTGTTAGTCCTTGTTGCATGGTTCCTCGCTGATGACACAGTGCTGCACCTGCCGCATTACACGGGTAAAGATAATGTTCCGCAAACACTCAAATTCGTCGACACCGGGCTGTTTACAGCCTACCTGCTCGCCGGAGTTGCGATATTGGCCATTATCTACTCCGAGATATCAAAAGCTTTCAAATAATGGTGTTGATTCCTGTTAATCAGGGTAATAATATTTAAACTATGGCAAAAAGGGAAATACAACCAATTAATGCCGGGTCGATGGCCGACATCGCATTCCTGCTTCTTATCTTCTTCCTGGTTACAACAACCATGGATTCGGATATGGGGCTGCTGCGTCTCCTGCCACCAATGCTCGACCAGCAGGATCAACCTGAGTCCCAGATTAATGACAGGAACATTCTTGAGGTAAAGGTAAACCTCGACGACCTCCTTCTTGTGGAAGGCGAACTTGCAAAGCTGGAAGAACTCAGGGACATTGCAAAGCAGTTTATCCTGAACCCTACAGATGACCCGACAATGGCTGAGAAAGAGTCAAAGACGGTTCCATTCTTCGGTGACATTATGGCTACCAAGGCCGTTATCTCACTTCAGAATGACAGGGGAACAACCTACTCGGTTTACATAGCAGTGCAGAATGAACTGCTGGCCGCAAGGGATGAACTCAAGAATGAACTGTCAATAAATACGTGGGGAATAGGTTACTACCAGCTTGATGAGGAAAGGCAGAGAGCTGTCGACCAGTATTATTTTGTGCCTATTTCAGAAGCTGAACCTAAAAGAGTGGGAGGACGGAGATAATGTCAAAATTCAAGAAAAGTACAGGCAAGGGTGTGGGAGCCATCAATACAGCATCTCTCCCCGATATCGTTTTCATGCTCCTCTTCTTCTTCATGACAGTTACAGTTCTTCGTGAGGTGGAACTTAAGATCAATGTCAATCTACCCGATGCAACCGAAGGCAAGAAGCTTGAGAAGAAATCTTTGGCCAGCTTCATATATATCGGTACACCTGTGGAGCAACTGCAGGCAACATTCGGTACAGAACCGAAAATTCAGTTGAATGATTCATTCAGGGAGGTGATTGATATTCAGGAGTTCATAGCCCAGGAGAGAGACGCTCTCGATGAGGCCGACAAGTCAAAAATGCTCGTATCACTGAAAATAGACCGTAACACCAAAATGGGGGTGGTAATCGACGTGAAGCAGGCATTAAGGCAGGCCAATGCTCTCAAGATAATGTATGCAAATAATCCTGTTGATAAGATAGCTTTATACTGACGCATCAGGAAACCATGTTATAATAGCCGCATTTTACAAACTGCGGCTATTTTTTTATATTTGCTCCTTCAGGCAATACTCTTACATCAAAGCGTGACGTAGCTGCATCAGACATGAAATTCATTAATAGAATAGTATTCATATCTTCTTTGCTTCTGATAACCTGCTACCTTGGGTCAGCACCTCTGTTCTTTGAACCGGTAAAGGTAACCCTCCCTGATGGCAGGGAGCTCAGGCTGTTTATCTCGGGTGATGAGTTCTTTAACTGGATGCATGATACCCTGGGATACCCGGTGAAAAAGGGAGGTGACGGCTACTACTATTACATGATGCAGAATGATTCGGTTTTCACCTACACAAACTACCGTGCGGGTGACTATGATCCACTCTCTGTCAGGCATATCAAACCAGTGGTATTTCCTTCAAACATCACAAGGAAAAGGGAGGAATTCTATCGCAACCTCGAAAAAGAGGACCTGAAAAACAACTTCCGTTTCGAGTCAAAGTATTCAGGTGTATACAATAATCTTGTCATTTACGTAAAATTCAGCGATCAGACAGAATTCACCACCAGTCGCACCACCTACGACAACCGGTTCAACTCACTCACTTCATCATCGGTGCGTCATTATTACCGCGAAATCTCGTACGACAAGATCGACATGATCAGCTATCATATGCCGGGAGGTACAACCCAGAATATCAGTTATACAGACACCTATCCGAGAGACTACTTCAGGCCATACGATGCGGCAACCAATCCCCAGGGTTATTCCACCAGTTCTGAGAAGACATCAAGGGAACACAACCTGCTGGCGAGAGCAGTGAAGTATATCAACGACAACTTTCAGGCTCCTTCAGGGGTCAACTTTGATATGGACAATGACGGCAGGTTTGACAACGTCGCATTCATAGTAAGAGGCTCTTCCGATGCATGGAACGACCTCCTGTGGCCACACAGGTGGTCGCTCTATTCGCTGACGGCAAACCTTTGGGGCAAACGGGTATACGGTTACACATTCCAGCTCGAAAACGTCAGCGTCAAGACATTTACCCACGAGATGTTCCATGCCCTGGGAGCACCCGACCTTTATCACTATACAAACGACGGCAATACGCCTGTTGGCATCTGGGACCTTATGGCCTCAGGCGGTGGTCACCCCACTGCCTGGATGAAGTCGAAATACGGAGGATGGATTGGAACCATCCCTGAAATAACTGAGTCAGGAACCTATACACTGCTGCCGCTTACCTCTCCAGAAAGAAACAGTTTCAAAATCTCGTCACCCTACTCCACAAACGAATTCGTGGTACTTGAGTTCAGAAAAAGAACAGGACTGTATGAAACCACACTCCCTTCAAACGGAATTATTATATCGCGCATTGATTCGCGTTACAGGGGTAATGCCAACGGACCACCCGATGAAGTATACGTCTACAGGCCCGGAGGTACACCCACAACAAACGGAACAATAAATTCCGCAACATTCTCCGATCAGCTTGGGAGAACCGCATTCAATGAATCTACAAACCCTTCAGCATTCCTGCAGAATGGTTCAGATGCAGGTATCTTTATCAGCAATATCAGGTTCTATACCGACAGCATGACCTTCAGGGTCGATGTCGATATGCCCAGAAACCTCTCTCTCAGCAGGATTGAAGACAACGGACTAAACATCTCCTGGTCAGGTTCATCAACAAAACCATACCTGGTGGCAGCCTCACTCACCGATGAATTACTTGTACCTGAAGGTGGTCCGGCATACTCGTCCGGCGACAAAATAGGCACAAATGGATCAATTGTCTATAAGGGAACGGGCAAGTCATTCACTCATGGAGGTCTCAAGAGTGATGAACGCTACTATTATACCATCTGGCTTATAATTAATGAAAGTACCGGAGTCTATTCAGCACCTCTCAGGGGTTCTGAAAGAACCGGTATCCATACTATTAACCAACTCCCATGGAGTGAAGACTTTTCGGCTACCACCATAAATGAACTTCCACGGGGATGGAAGGCAGAAGGGGGATTCAACCAGTGGGCTCTCTCATCCGATAACAGTTTCTCTTATCCCTATTCTTTACTGGTAAAAAACCTGGGCTACAGTTCAGAGTGGTTCTATACACCCGGCATTACACTTGCCGCAGGCAGCAGATATCTTATTACATTCAGGTACAGAAACCAGAACCCTGCCATAAGGGAGACGATCACGCTCAACGGAGGGAGAGACAGACACGACAACGGACTGATGCTGTACCAGATATTCAATGACAATTACGCTCAATACAGCGATTATGTAATTGCACGGTCTGTATTCACTCCCTCTGAAGCAGGAGTACATTACTTCGGACTGAAAACACAGCCATTCGGACATGGTGTTCTAATTGACGATTTCCGCATTGAGAGGGTTCCCTCAGTTACCAGAAATCTTTCAGAGCCCACCTCCTTCTATCCCAACCCGACGACAGGAATAATTACGGTTCCGGTTAAGGAGAGAACCATAATCACAGTCTTATTACCAGAGGGAAAGCCAGTATATAGCAAAACCATTGAGGGGACCACAGACATCAACCTGTCTCACCTCAAGACAGGCATGTATATTATTAGGTTCACAAGCAAGAGCTCTACGGTCAGTTCAAGACTCGTAATTGTTTCTCAGTTGCCCTGATCTGAACCTTCGTCAATGATTTTATTCACCTTTGATATCACGTGGGCTCCGACCGGAGCCAGCACCACAACCACGTGAAAGACAATAATGGTTATCACCAGAACCCTGACGCTCATAAAGTGCAGGTTGACCGCTATCAGCAGAAGAAGCATCGCAAAGGATGAAACCTTGGTAACCACATGGGTGCGGGAGTACAGGTCCCTGAACCTCACTATTCCAAGCGAGGCTATCAGCACGATTACAGCGCCTGTAAGCACCAGTATGCCGGTGAGTATCTCTTTCATCTTTCGAGTTGTTTCTTATGCAGGTAATGTGCAATTATTATTGCCCCGAAAACAAGCATAAATGCCACGATCAGAACAACATCAAGAAGCATATGGTCGTTGGAAAATATTGAGTCACATAAGATTATGCCAATAACAATCATTGCAATCTGGTCGAGTGCTATTACCCTGTCAGGCAAACCCGGGCCCCTGAAAAGCCGGTACAGCGGGAAGAGAAGGCTTAGGGTCATTACCCACATTGCCGTCTCTGATGCTATTGTCAGAAAAGTAGTTCCTGTCATATAATTACTCTCCCCATATCTTCAAAATCTCAATAACAACACTGATACATTATGTGAATATCCTGTTAAGCATTCGTTCAATCCTCCCGGTAACAGCGTAGAAATCATCAGTTCCCGAACTGTCAAGCAGATGTACCTGAATAATGCTGTTGTCTTCAGACAGATCAACACTCAGAGAACCCGGTGTCATGCTTATCAGGCTGAAAAGCAATACCAGAGACCAACCCGATCTGACCGAAGGCCTGTACTCCAGCATTGTACCGTTTTCGCCGCGATAGCCCTTCAGTACAGCCCATCCGACTATCCAGCCCGATATAATGATTTTGTAGCAGAAGTACAGGAACAGAGCTGCCAGATTCAGTCCTTTCAAAATCAATTTTCTGAGTTTCGCCAACATGTTTACGAAAATTAATATTGTATCTGCTTTATATAATCAAACACGGCATTGTGGTATTTGCCCGTATCAAGAAGGTCTGAGGCTGCTGCCTCACAAAAATCGATTACCGGCATTGCGAATACTCCCATTGCCACTATAAGTACGCCAAGAAAGAGTGAAGAAGCAAGCATTATCCTGTCAGGCAACGCCTTCATGGTTGCTGCCTCTGCCCCGGAGTCTCCTCCCGGCACCGGCTTCCAGAAAACCTCAATCCATATCTTCACCATTGAGAAGAGGGTAAAAAAGCCTACAAAGAGGGCTGTCATCGACACGAATATCTCACCGGCCTCTATCCCCGACTTTATTACCAGAAACTTGGCAGCAAAGCCGCTTAACGGAGGAAGCCCGGCCAGGCTAAAGGCGGAGATGAAGAAGAGG
Organism: uncultured Rikenellaceae bacterium; assembly: GCA_964446435.1. GTDB lineage: Bacteria > Bacteroidota > Bacteroidia > Bacteroidales > VadinHA17 > SLNP01. The sequence goes on from CAYUOS010000022.1 coordinate 10,369, forward strand.
GCTGCCCATATCCGGTTAGATCTCATCATATCTCCCAGATCTCTAATGTCGAGTGTTCCTCTTTGCCGGTGAACCCATCCGGCAACAAGGAACGCATTTGTCTTTGAAAGCATATTATGGGCCAGGAAAAAGATAGCCGCTGCCACTCCGCCGACAGTATAGAATGCCAGTCCTGTTACGGCATAACCTACCTGGCTGATTATGTGAAATGAGAGTATCTTCCTGAAATCAAACTGTGAGGTAGCAGTAATAACCCCGATCACCATTGATAGCACCCCGAGCCACATAATAAGGGGATTCCAGAACGAGTCTGAATGCGACAAAAAGAGTACATAGATTCTTATCAGGGAGTAGATACCCACCTTGGTCAGAAGTCCTGCAAACAGGGCAGTGACCGCAGGTGGTGGTGTTGGATATGATGCCGGCAACCAGAAAAAGAAAGGGAAAAGCGCACCCTTGATTGCAAAACCCACGACAAATAGTATCAATGCCGGGGTAAGTGATGAAAGCAGGTCACCCGACTCGACTATTTTTTGTGAAATATCGGCCATACTGAGTGTACCGAGCTTTCCATAGAGTATTCCTACTCCTGCCAGAAAGAAAAATGATGAGATCAGGTTTAGGATAAGGTATTTTATAGCACCCTGCAGCTGAAGGCGCTCACCCCCGAAGCTCACGAGTATGAAAGAGCCCATAAGCATTACCTCAAACCAGACATAAAGATTGAAAAGGTCACCGGCCATGAAGCTGCCGTTGACTCCTGCCAGAATTCCGAATGAAATCAGAAAATAGCCATTCTCCTTCCTTAGCGAATCAATTGCCTGAGTTGAATAGATCGTTGTTGCAAGGAATACTATTGCCGAGACCGTCAGCATGATGGCGCTGAATTTGTCTGCAACCAGGACAATTCCAAAGGGTGCAGGCCATGATCCTACATGACTTACGATAATATCGTGCTTACCTGCCAGCCTTACAATCAGAAGGGCCACAAGAAGGTTGAGAATTGCAAAGATAACTGCCATTCCCTGCTTCAGAGCCTTCGACCGGGTAAGAAGAGCCAGGATAATATATCCCAAAGGAATCAGTATTGGTGCCAGAACCTCCATCATCAGTCGGTTTTACTCAATTGATCAAGGTCATGTGTTCCGGTAACCTCAAAGTACCTGAACTTGAGGGCCAGGACGTAAGCAGAGATACCGAGGCTGATGACAACAGCGGTAAGTATCAGTGCCTGGGGAAGTGGATCAGATATCAGTGCCGGGTCAATTGATTCTGCTTCGGCAGGAATGAATGCCTTGCCGTTACGTGTTACTCCACCTGCAAGGAATATAATCAGGTTGGTTGCATTGCTGAGAACGAATATACCCAGAATCACCTTGATAATGCTCCTTCTCAGCACCAGGTAAACGCCGCAGGCATACAAAAGGCCTATGAATATCGCTATGACTAGTTCCATTTCACAACATCCATTACGCTGATAATTATTGAAAGGAAGACTCCGGTTACCACCAGGTATATACCAATATCAAACAACAGTGGAGTTCCCAGGTGTATGACAGAAGAGAACAGACTAAATTCGAGCCACATACCGGTGAATGGCTCCCTGCCCGCGAAAACGGGTATCAGCAATGCAATCATTCCGGCAAGAAGCCCGGCTCCCATCAGTTGAATTGTAGTGATACGCAACAGACCCTTAACTTTGTCTGAACCGTTTATAATGCCGTAGAATATAAATCCTGTTGAGGTAATGATACCGCCGATAAACCCTCCGCCGGGGTGATTATGGCCCCGCAGCAGCACAAAAATCGAGAACAGGATCATCGCCACAAGGTAGAGGCGCGATATCTTCAATAGAACTATATTCCTCATTGACTATCCTCCTTCTCATTTAGTTTTCTTACCCGTATATTGAACAGGGCATATACTCCCACAGCGGCCAGGGTAAGAACGGTTATCTCTCCCAGGGTATCAAGCGCCCTGAAATCGACGAGTATGACATTGACTATGTTCCTGCCGTGAGCCTTTACAAGACTGCTGGCAGCAAAGAAATCTGACACAGGTTCATAAAGATTCACAAACCTTGCATTCAGCACTACCATAGTTACCATTACGCCAACAGCCAGTGAAATAACTACATCACGCAACCTTGAAGTCCTTGTTGATACTACCCCGAATCTGGGCAACTTAAGCATTACCATGACAAAAAGAACCATTAGTACCGTTTCAGCAAGAAACTGGGTAATTGCCAGGTCAACAGCTCCGTAAAGAAGATATATCAGTCCGATTCCGTATCCCACAACTCCCATTGCAATGATTGCGGTCAGCCTTCCTCTTGTGAATACTGCAAAAACAACGGCAAGAGCCGAAACCAGCAGCAAGAGCAGAACATGAAGCTTTACGGGGCTCAGATCTGAAAGATCTACGGAATCGATTCTGCCGGTAAATAACTTGAATGCAACCAGAAGGAGAGTGACAAGAAAGAAGGTCATCAGGTAGAATCTGTGATACCCGTGCTGTATTCTTGAGGTTTGCCTGCCTGCCACCTCAACGTATTTCTTTATGGCCATGGCAAACAGGTCGGGGAGGAAAAGCCTGTCGAACCATGAAATAAGTGAAGAAATTGCAGGCATTACCCTCCGGCGGTAAATAAAGACAATAACACCCGATAAAACTGTCAGCAGGCTTACCAGAAAAACTATGTTGAATCCGTGCCAGAGCGAGAGCTTTACCTTGATATCAAGGTTTCCCGAGAACACCATTGCATTGCCAATCAATCTGTCAAGCCATCCGGGAAACAGGCCGAGAACAAGTCCTGCTGCTGCCAGCACAACTGTTCCGGCAGGAAAATACCATGCGAATTTCTTTTCAGTATACCTGAACGGAACACCTTCCTTCTTCCTGAGCGGGTAGAAGAGTTCAACAAAAAGGGTCAACGAAATTGCCACCATCATGATGTTTGCACCTACACCAAGCGGGAGAACCAGCCACGATATGCCGGGCAACTGAATCTTGGCCTCATATATCAGTTCCTTGCCGATAAATCCGAGCATCGGTGGAAGTCCGGCCATCGAAACCAGCGCGAGTACGGTTGCCACCGTTGTAACCGGGAGGCCCCGCGCCAGCCTTGAAAGCTTTCCAATCTCACGCGTGCCGGTACTCTTGTCGATAATCCCCGCCATCATAAAAAGCCCTCCCTTGTACAGGGCATGAACCAGGAAGAATACCAGGGCAGCCTTTATTGACTGTGAAGTGTTTATTCCTATCAGCAATACCATTGTGCCCAGTGCACTTATGGTTGTAAATGCAAGTATTCGTTTCAGATCTGTCTGTCCCATCGAGAAGAAAGCCCCGAGGAACATCGTTATGCCGCCTGCAATCATAAGTGATCCTTTCCAGATGAATATTTCTCCGAGGAAGGGATGCACCCGCAGAAGCAGGAAAATACCTGCATTAACCATTGTAGCTGAATGCAGGTATGAGCTGATCGGTGTCGGGGCATTCATGGCACCGGGGAGCCAGAAATGAAACGGGAACTGTGCCGACTTTGTAAGAACGGCTACCAGGACAAGTATGAAGACCAACAGCGATTGCGGGTGTGATGCAAGGGAAAAACCCGTGCTGATTAATTCGGATATCATGTAGGTACCTGCAATGCTACCTGTCAGAATAACTGCAAAGAGGAGGCACAGGCCACCGAAAGCGGTTATAAGCAGTGACTGAAGTGCCGCCTGCCTTGCTTTTGCAGAGTGGTAGTCAAAACCGATCAGCAGAAATGATGTGATACTTGTTAGTTCCCAGAAAATAAAGAGAGCTATCAGGTTGTCGGCGAACACCATGGCAGTCATGGCTCCCATAAACAGGGTAAGATAGAGATAGTACTGTGATTGTCTGCCATATGCCGACATGTAGTAGGCAGAATAGAGCATCACAAAGAAACCTATTCCGCTTATCATCAGGCCGAACGTAACGCTAAGCCCGTCAACCCTGAAAGCCAGGTCAATGCTGTCGGTAATATTGAAGAATCCTGACGTTACCAGGGCATTCGATTCACCTATTACCGGAAGGTGAAATATAAGAGTGACGAAAAAAGCAAGTGGAAAGAGTGAAATAATCAGTCCTGTTCGCTTGCCGGCAAGCCTGAACAGCAGCGGTGACAGGACACCTGCAAGGAACATTAGTCCTGTTATCAAGGGGAGATATATGGAAATCTTCTCCGGCATGGATGGTCATTAACTAACAACTTCAGCCGGAAAAGGTTTTCCAATGTTCACTTTTTTTAAATCAATCACCATGTGATCCCGGCGGGACTCGAACCCACAACCAACAGAACCGGAATCTGTCATTCTATCCATTGAACTACGGGACCAGTTTCAGGCATCAAAAGTAAGATCATTACTCCATTTTTCAAAGCTCTTTCGCTTTTTTCACCTCCCATCAGCAGACCCGGGTTGCTGCACTTTGGCAAAGATTTCCTATTTTCGCACCCCTGTAGGCATAACAATTTCAACAGCACCCCAACGATGGATTATAACTTCAGGGAAATAGAGAGGAAATGGCAGAATTTCTGGGAGGAACACAAGACATTCAAAACCGAGGATGACTTCTCAAACAGTAAAAAGTATTACATACTCGACATGTTCCCCTACCCTTCCGGTGCAGGCCTTCATGTAGGTCATCCTGAGGGATATACGGCTACCGACATTATAAGCCGCTATAAGCGAATGAAGGGATTCAATGTCCTTCATCCAATGGGATGGGATGCATTCGGGTTGCCTGCTGAGCAGTATGCCATACAGACAGGAACCCATCCTGCTGTTACCACCCGAAAAAACTGCGACACATTCAGGAGACAGATAAAGGAGATAGGACTCGGCTACGACTGGGACAGGGAGATCAATACCACCGATCCCGGTTATTTCAAATGGACACAGTGGATTTTCATACAATTATATAATACCTGGTTCGACACGGCAGAAGGCAGGGGCCGACCCATATCAGAACTCCCCATCCCTCCGGAAATTAAGGCGTCGGGAGAAAAAGAGGTACGGGAATATACCGACTCGAAGAGACTGGCTTACTACGACGATGCGAGCGTTTGGTGGTGTCGTTCGTGCAACATAGTTTGCGCAAACGAGGAGGTACTTGCTGACGGATCGCACGAGAAATGCGGCAACGAGGTAATCAGGAAACAACTTAAACAATGGCTGTTGAGGATTCCTCACTATGCAGAGAGGCTTCTCTCAGGGCTTGAGACTGTTGACTGGCCCGAGGGGATAAAGGAGATGCAGCGCAACTGGATAGGCCGGTCGGAAGGCACCGAGGTAGACTTCAGGCTTAAAGGCAGTGATGCAACAATAAGGGTATTCACTACCCGTCCTGACACCCTCTTCGGTGCTACCTACATGGTACTGGCTCCGGAGCATAACCTGGTAAACGATATTACAACACCTGAACAGAGGGAAATGGTGGCTGAATATATCGCCGCCACCCTGCTGAAATCAGACCTTGACCGCACCGACCTGGCTAAGGAGAAGACAGGCGTCTTTACGGGCAGCTATGCCATCAATCCTGTAAACGGAGAGGAAATACCGGTCTGGATAGCCGACTATGTTCTGACAGGTTACGGAACCGGTGCCATCATGGCCGTGCCTGCCCACGACAACCGTGACTTCGAATTCGCTGATAAATTCGGACTCACCATCAGGTGTATAATGGATCCCGATACTGCCGATGAAGAACTCAGGAAAAAGGTTCTGGAGGGGAAGGCATGCTGGACCGAAGACGGTAAATATATTAACTCTTCCGACAAGGGAAGAGGTTTAGACATCAACGGCCTTAGCCTCGCAAAGGGAATTGCAGAAACCACCAGATGGCTGGAAAACCGTGGACTGGGAACGGCACGGGTAAACTACAAGCTTCGCGACTGGCTGTTCAGCAGGCAGAGATACTGGGGAGAACCGTTTCCGGTAATCCACTGGGAGGATGGTGAGATTGAGATTCTTGACGAGAAGGATCTGCCTCTTACCCTTCCCGGGATGGAGAAATACCAGCCTGGTGATTCAGGAGAGTCGCCCCTGGCGAATGCTGCCGGATGGGTAAACGTAACGAGTAGTGACGGAAGGAAAGGAAGGCGCGAAACAAATACAATGCCCCAGTGGGCAGGCTCATGCTGGTATTACCTGAGGTATATCGATCCGTTGAACAGCGACAGGATATTCGACAGTTCAAAGGAGAAATACTGGATGCCTGTTGATCTTTATGTCGGAGGCGCAGAACACGCAGTACTTCACCTGCTTTATTCCAGGTTCTGGCACAAGGTGCTCTTTGATCTCGGAATAGTCTCGACTGATGAGCCGTTTAAAAAACTCTTCAACCAGGGAATGATACTGGCCTTTGCTTATGAAACAGCCACAGGGGCCAAGGTGACAGCTGACCTGGTAACCGAAAGGGATGGTAAGTATTTCCACTCCGAAACAGGTGCAGAGCTTAAGCAGATCGTGGCAAAAATGTCAAAATCACTTAAAAACGTCGTCAATCCCGATGACGTTATATCGCGCTACGGAGCCGATTCGCTGAGACTTTACGAAATGTTCATGGGTCCGCTGGAGGCTACCAAGCCCTGGGACGAGAAGGGAGTAAAAGGGGTCTTCGGCTTCCTCTCGAGGACTTTCCGGTTCATATCGGAATTGAAGAATGTACATGACGGCGAGGAGGATTCAGAGGTACTCAAGTCACTTCACAAAACTATCAGGAAGGTCGAGGCTGATATTGAAAACATGAGGTTCAATACAGCCATTTCGGCCATGATGATATTCATGAATACGGCTACCAGAAAGGGCAGCATTTCGCGCGACAGTGCGTCAGTATTTGCGTTGATCCTCTCTCCCTTCGCCCCTCACCTGGCTGAGGAACTGTGGCAGATGCTCGGTCACAATGACACCCTTGCGGGGGAAGAGTGGCCAGAGGTGGATGAGTCGCTGCTTACCGAAGACTCATACGAATATCCGGTTTCATTTAATGGCAAGCTGAGGTATAAGATTGAGCTGCCCCTTGACACACCTGCTGAAGAGATAGAGGGCATAATAACCGCTGATCCAAGGTCGGGAAAGTGGCTGGCAGGCAAGCTTCCCAGGAAACTTGTCTTTGTAAAGGGTCGCATTATTAATATTGTTGTATAGTTTAGAACGATGGGTCTACACCGTTTTTACCTCAGTTTTAAAGGCTTTCTGCTGCTGATTGTTACACTCGTTTATATGATTGCCTCTGGTTCCTGCATGAGACCAGTTGCCGAACCGGCTGCACTTATTGATGAGGTTGCTGAGCAGGAGGTGAACAGGGTCTCATTTATCTATGATGTGGTGCCGGATACATTTGTGCCGGAAGCAGGCAGGATAAGAAGAAATGAGATGATCTCCTCACTGCTGCTGTCAAAGGGTTTCAGCTATCCCGAAATTGAACGGATTTTGTCGGGATCAACGGGTACCTTCGATCCCAGGAAAGTGCGCTCCGGCAATAACTACACATTCTTCTGGTCGACAGATACTGCACGAAGGCCGTCATTTCTGGTGTACGAGCATGACAAAACTCTCTCGCATGTATTTGCGCTGGAGGGCAGCCCGGGAGTTACTGACTACCGGCGCGAAATAATAAGGGAGATCAGGGTTGCCAGTGGGGTCATACAGTCGTCTCTTTGGGAAGCGATGGTGGCAGCCGGGGCAAACCCGATGCTGGCAGTAGAACTGTCGGAAATCTATGCATGGAGCATAGACTTCTTCGGTCTTCAGAAGGGAGACCGCTTCAGTGTAATCTACGAGGAGGCATTTACCGGCGACAAATCAGCCGGCATCAGCTCAGTGAACGCGGCGATCTTTACACACGCCGGAAGAGATCTGATCGCAATACCATTCCTCCAGGATGGTACCGTGAGTTTCTATGATGAAAACGGCAACAGCCTCAAGAAGGCATTCCTGAAGGCACCCCTTAGGTATTCACGTATCAGCTCGGGTTACTCTTCAGGAAGGTTGCATCCGATACTGAAAATCGTCAGGCCTCACTATGGAGTCGATTACGCCGCACCTGTCGGAACCCCGGTTCTGGCAATAGGAGACGGCAGGGTGACCTCAACCCAGTACCTTCCTGCTGAAGGCAACATAGTACGTATAAGGCACAATAGCGTCTATTCAACGGCATATATGCACCTTTCAGGGTTCGCAAAGGGAATAAAAGCAGGAGCATGGGTTAAGCAGGGCGATGTAATCGGATATGTCGGAAGCACAGGCCTCTCAACAGGTCCGCATCTCGATTTCAGGTTCTACAAGAACGGACAGCCGGTTGATCCGCTTAAGGTTGAATCACCTCCTGTAGAGCCGGTTGCCGAAGAGAATATGGAGAGGTTCAGGCTGGTGCTCGATGTAATGGTCTCATTGCTAAAGGCAATCTGAAACTATATCTTCTTCCTGGCTAAGCAGCTTCTCAATTATGGCAGGATAAAACCTGTATTCAAGTTCATGCACCCTTGCTGCCAGCGTAGCCGGGGTATCGTCTTCCAGAACATCACATTCAGCCCTGAATATGATGTCACCCTCATCATATCTTTCATTGACATAGTGAATTGTAATGCCGCTCTTCTTCCTGCCAGCCTCAATAACAGCCCTGTGCACCCGTTCTCCATACATTCCCTTACCTCCGAATTCAGGCAGTAGTGCAGGGTGTATATTGACCAATCTGCCCTTGTATTGTGAGGTTATGGCGTCAGGTATATGCCAAAGAAAACCTGCCAGCACCACAATATCAGGGTCAAGCTCTGATAGCCTGGCCGCGACCTTTCCGTTAACATATAAATCATCACGGTCGAAAAGAAAGACATCGACTCCCAAATCTGTAACCCTTTTTATTACTGATGCTTCAGGATTATTGACGAATGTTGAGACAACTTTTGCGGTTTTTACGGTCGAAAAATATCCTGTTATGTTGGCGGCATTGGTTCCAGAACCTGAGGCAAAAAGCACTATCTTCTTCATTATATGACTATTAGCATAAACTATGAAATTGGGTCTTTTTTAACGAAATATGCTGTTATGCCATTGTATATGTGATGATTACACTCCACGGAACACAAAATTTCATCAAATCATTTGAAAAATATGGTACAAATATATTTCTTTGCATGGTTTAAAACCTAGTATTAATTTAAAATTATTAGTATGTCTGACATTGCAACAAGAGTAAAGCAGATCATCGTTGACAAACTGGGAGTTGATGAATCAGAAGTAACTGCTGAAGCGAGCTTCACGAATGATCTTGGAGCCGATTCTCTCGACACCGTAGAACTTATAATGGAGTTTGAAAAAGAATTCAACATTGGTATTCCTGACGATCAGGCTGAAAGCATCAGTACTGTAGGAGACGCCATCAAGTACATCGAGGAGAATGCAAAGTAGTATTGCGTAAAGAAAACTATTTATGAGAAGGGTGGTAGTAACCGGAATGGGGGCTCTTACTCCCATTGGGAAAGATTTGCATGAATATTGGGAATCTCTTAAGGCGGGCGTCAGCGGATCTGACATGATTAAAAGCTTCGACACCTCAAGGTTTAAAACTAAATTTGCATGCGAACTTAAAAACTACGACCCCGGAAATTATTTTGACAGGAAAGAGGCCCGCAAGATGGACCTCTACGCACAGTACGCACATGTTGCAGCAGATGAAGCGCTGAAGGATGCGGGTATTGATCCTGAAAAAGTTGACAAGGACAGGGCTGGAATTATCTGGTCTTCCGGAATTGGAGGAATAGAGACCTTTACCAATGAGATAAAAGGGTTTGTTACGGGCGACGGTGCTCCCCGTTTCAACCCTTTCTTTATTCCCAAGATGATCAGCGACATCGCTGGTGGTCTTCTATCGATCAGGTACGGCTTCAGGGGTCCTAATTTTTCTACTGTTTCGGCTTGTGCTTCATCAACCAACTCATTGATTGACGCTTATACCTACATTATGATAGGCAAGGCTGATATCTTCATTGCCGGTGGGTCAGAGGCGGCAATCAACGAGCCTGGAGTAGGTGGCTTCAATGCCATGCAGGCACTATCGACAAATAACGAGGAGTTCAGGACTGCCTCCAGGCCCTTCGATCAAACCCGCGACGGATTTGTTATGGGAGAGGGAGGCGGCGCTCTCATCCTTGAAGAATATGAACATGCAAAAGCCAGGGGTGCACGCATATATGCCGAGCTTGTAGGAACAGGCATGACAGCAGATGCACATCATCTTACGGCACCACATCCTGATGGTCTTGGTGCCCGTAATGTGATGAAACAGGCTATTGACCAGGCCGGAATTCAGGTTACCGACATCGACTATATTAATGTACACGGAACCGCCACACCACTGGGCGACATAGCAGAGACAAAGGCAATCGTTTCGCTTTTTGGGGAGCACGCTTACAAGCTGAATATCAGCGCAACAAAATCAATGACAGGCCATCTTCTGGGAGCAGCCGGCGCAATTGAGGCAATAGCAGCTGTACTGGCAGTTTACAATGATATCGTGCCTCCGACTATCAACTTCAGAGTGCCTGATCCTGATATAGATCAGAAGCTCAACATTACCCCCAATAAGGCAGAGGCAAGGCCGGTAAGGTATGCCCTTAGCAACACTTTCGGCTTCGGGGGGCACAACGCTTCGGTGATATTTAAAAAACCATAGCCTTGGTTTCCCTGTTCCTAAGAAAACGTAACGGAACATATATTCTGGATAAAAAGGAGTTCGGTTCGCGGCTCAGAAAACTGATTGGATTCAAGCCGGGGGACCTTTCCATTTACGAGATGGCATTCATCCATCGCTCAGCCTCAGTAAGGCTGCCTGACGGAACAAAAGTCAACAATGAGCGTCTTGAATACCTCGGCGATGCAGTGATTGACACAATACTCTCTGAATACCTCTTCACCAGATACCCTGACGCAGACGAAGGAATCCTCAGCAAGGCAAGGGCAAGGCTTGTCAACAGGGAGGTCCTCAACCAGGCATCACATAACCTGGGTATTGGCAACCTGCTTATTTCACAGATAAGCAGCACACATTCCCCGAGGCATCTCTACGGCAATGCACTCGAAGCACTTATCGGGGCTATCTTCATTGACAAAGGATACAGGAAGACATCGAAATTTGTAAGAAACAGAATGTTAAGGGCATATGACAATATCGATAGGCTTCTCGAAAAAGACAATGACTACAAGAGCCTCCTGATTGAGTGGTCACAAAGAGAGAAGAAAGCCGTGGTCTTCAACTTCAGTGAAGAGATTGACTACAAGAGCAAACAGTCGCACTTTTCCGCCACCCTCGATATCGACAACATTGAAATAGCCAGAGGGGGAGGTTCATCAAAGAAAGAAGCCGAACAGGAGGCCTCACAAAAAGCGTGGTTGATTATTAACAATCAGATAGCGAGTATCAATGGCAAGTGACAAGGTAAGGAAGGTTCAACTTCAATTAGATGACGATGCAGACTGTGCAATATACGGCATAGTATCACCCGAGCCGGGCTACAAACTCTGCCTTGACCTGAACAACCTGCTGGGAATTTCAATGAAGAGTGATTCGCCGGTACTGGTTGCAGACACAAGGGGAGACGAGACTCTGTTCCAGAGATTTTCCGATCTCTCGACCCTGCCTTGGAAATGGACCTCGCTGGTGTCGAACCGTTCAGATAGCAGGCGCCTCGCAAGGAAGCTGACAAATATAGACTACCTCCTGCTGCGATTCGATGATACCGATGCTCAGTCGGATGTTGGTGAGTTCACAGCAATGGTAAGAAATTCTGAGATTACGAATGCGATTTTCCCGATTGACAGGTCTCTTATCGACAGGGAGATTCTGGAAAACATGATCCCGCACATCTGATCTGTCAAACCATAAGTGGCAAAAAAAAAGAAGGAGGTGATGGCTCACCTCCGTTTCTTCTGTTAACCCTAAAACTAACCTAACCTATGAAAAAAAACCTCTGTTTGTTATATAACAAAATGCGTGCCAAAAATGTTCAGTATGATTTGCTGAATTGACTTGTTTTCAGATAACGCAAGAGTTTGGAAAGTAGCAGAAGTATTTATTCAACTTTCTGATTTTCTGCACCTATGCCAGGTAGTTAAAGTATGTTAATTATTGTTAACTCTGACTATTTGCGTATATTTTTGTAGAAATGAGGAGAAGGACTATATTGGTTTTTGCGATACTGTTTGCCTTTGTGCTTTCAGGATTGATCTTCATTCAGGTTTACTGGATAACAAATGCCATTGAAATCAACGACCAGCAGTTCAGGTATCAGGTGAACAGGGCGCTTGATGCAGTGGTAAGGGAGATGGAAGGCAGGGAGCTGATGGACAGGCTCATGAAAGAGATCGGTGACATATCACCCGATTCGGTAACAGCCATTCTTCCTGAAGAGTCACCGATATACGGAAAGATAGTTGGCTATGACCCTGAGACAGGAATACATATAACGACAAATCCGGCTGAGCTTTTCAATCAGGACAGCCTTGTAGATTTGTCACACACCATAACTCTCTCTCCTGACAAGCTTACTGAATATCTTTCGGGAAGGATACAGGAACCTGATGATGAGACTTTGCAGGCAGGTGTCGTTATGAGAGTCTCCAACAAGATAATCTATCTCGAGAACATAATGGAGAAGATTCTTACCGAGACTCCCGATCTCAGGGAGCGGATCGATCCTGACCGTATAAACGCCCTGTTGAGAAAATCATTCAATAACGTAGGAATTAACCTCGAATATGAATTTGCAGTAAGATCAGGGAATACCCGGATAATATATACCAGTCCGGGTTTTACCTATTCCTCAGGGCCGAACATCTTTTTGCGTCAACTCTTTCCCAATGATCCTGTTCCGGGTCAGAATATGATTCATGTTTACTTCGGTAAGGAGAGACAATACAAATTCATCCAGATTGGCATTCTTGGTTTCTCGTCTATAATTTTTTCGGTTTTGCTTATTGTTGTAGCGGCAGCTACTTTTTCAGTAATCCTGCGGCAGAAGAAGATGTCTGAGATCAGAAGTGACTTTATCAACAACATGACTCATGAGCTGAAAACACCCATTTCAACCATATTTCTGGCATCACAGATGCTCTCTGACAAATCGATACCAAATGAGAGCAAGGATACAGACAATCTCGCAAGAATTGTATCAGATGAGTCCCTGAAGCTTAAACACCAGGTAGAGAAAGTACTTCAGACTGCTGTCTTTGAAAGAACCAGGTTGCGACTCAGACCTGAAACGGTTGATCTCCACATGCTTATTGACAAGGTGATCCTTGGTTTCGAACTGCAGATTTCTGAAAGTCAAGCCCTGGTAGTAAGGAACTATAAGGCAGAAACACCACTGGTCAGGGTGGATGAGGTGCATTTTTCAAACGCTGTCTCAAACATTATTGACAACGCGATAAAGTATTCACCGATAAAGCCCGAGATAACCATCACGACCCAATCGCGCGGAGGAATGATTGTGTTGTCAATCCAGGACAAAGGAATTGGCATTAGTAAGCAGAACCTGAAACATATTTACGATAAATTCTTCCGTGTTCCGACAGGAAGGGTTCATGATGTCAAGGGTTTTGGGCTGGGATTGAGCTATGTGAAGAAGGTTATTGAATGCCACAATGGAAAGATCAGGGCTGAGAGCGCCCTGAATAAAGGGACTAAGTTTATCATACACATTCCAAAATATTCTGATCATGGAAAGAAAAAGGATACTCCTTGCTGAAGACGACGAGAACCTGGGTACTCTGCTCAAGAATTATCTCGCAGCAAAAGGTTATGACGTTGAATTATATGCTGACGGGCAGAAAGCCCTTGGAGGCTTCCGGGCAGGCAATTTCTCCATAAGTATTGTTGATGTCATGATGCCGGTGATGGATGGCTTTGAGCTGGTCAGGCAGATGCGCAAAACCGACCAGGAAACGCCGGTTATCTATCTGACGGCCCGGAACCAGAAGGAAGATATCATTGAAGGATTCATTACAGGTGCAGATGATTACCTCACCAAACCTTTCTCAATGGAGGAGCTGCTTTACAGAATTGAGGCTATTCTGAGAAGGTCAGGTAAAGAGAAGGAAGAGCCTCAGCCAGAGTTTTACAAGATAGGGGAGTATAATTTTGACACGGTAAGGCAACTGCTTACATACCGTGACCATACAATCAAGCTGACAACCAAGGAATCAGAACTGCTTCAGCTACTATGCAAGCACAGGAACAACGTTCTTGAGCGGAATTATGCCCTTAAGACCATCTGGGTTGATGACAACTATTTCAATGCCCGGAGTATGGATGTTTACATCACCAAACTGAGGAAATACCTGAGAAAGGACGACACTATCGAAATCATTAACGTCCACGGGAAAGGTTATAAGCTTCTATGTTAAAAACCCTGACCATGTTCTGATCAGGGTTTCAAGCTTAGGTTAAATTCAGGGTTAAGTAAATATTTTCTATTCAGACCTAACCATTAACAGGAGAGCTAAGATAATTGTTTTTTGATTTGCAACATCCCTCCGGCAAAAAAAAGCAGAAAAGTTTCTTCAGTAACTCAATCCAGCTTAAGTACGGCGAGAAATGCCTGCTGAGGCACTTCCACATTACCGACCTGTCGCATCCTCTTCTTTCCCTTCTTCTGCTTTTCCAGGAGTTTCCTCTTTCGGGTTATGTCACCTCCATAGCATTTTGCAGTAACATCCTTTCTGACAGCCTTTACCGTTTCTCTTGCAATTATCTTGGCCCCGATTGCAGCCTGAATGGCAATCTCAAACTGTTGTCTTGGTATCAGTTCCTTCAGCTTAATACACATACGCCGCCCAAAATCATAAGCATTTCCACGGTATATAAGGGTTGAGAGAGCATCAACCATTTCTCCGTTGAGAAGAATGTCGAGCCTTACGAGGTCAGCCTTCCTGTAATCAGAGTAATAGTAATCAAAAGATGCATAACCTCGTGAAATCGATTTGAGCTTGTCATAAAAGTCGAACACAATCTCGGCAAGGGGCATCTCAAATGACAATTCAACCCTGTCACTGGTAAGGTATATCTGATTCTTCAGCACACCGCGTTTCTCAATGCAGAGATTCATTATCGAACCGACATATTCCGACTTGGTTATTACCTGGGCAATTATATATGGTTCCTCAATATGGTCAATATTGACAATCGCCGGCAACCCTGAAGGATTGTGTACTTCAATCAGCTCGCTTCTTGTCGTTACCACCCTGTACGAGACGTTTGGCACGGTTGTGATAACGTCCATGTCAAACTCCCTGTCGAGTCGCTCCTGAATAATCTCCATATGCAGCAATCCGAGGAAGCCGCACCTGAAGCCGAATCCAAGAGCAGCTGAAGATTCAGGTTCAAAGGTTAGCGAAGCGTCATTAAGCCTGAGTTTCTCGATCGATGACCTCAGGTCCTCGTAATCATCGGCATCAACCGGGTATATACCGGCAAAAACCATCGGTTTTACTTCCTTGAAGCCCTCTATACCGATCTGACTTGGATTTATAACAGTGGTTATGGTGTCGCCAACTTTAACCTCTGCTGACTCCTTAATTCCGGAAATAATATAACCTACATCACCTGCTCTCAGAGTCTGCCTAGGCACCTGCCTTAGCTTCAGAACCCCGATTTCATCTGCATCATACTCCTTGCCGGTACTTATGAACTTGACATGCTCTCCTTTCGATATTGTACCATTGAATATCCTGAAATACGCAATTATTCCCCTGAAGGAATTGAAGACTGAATCAAAGATCAGAGCCTGCAGCGGAGCATCGGGGTCTCCCTTTGGCGGTGGAATTCTTTCCAGAATGGCATCAAGTATATGATCAATGCCCAATCCGGTTCTGGCACTTGCTTCTATGATATCATCACGATCACATCCAACGAGATCGACTATCTGGTCCTTCACCTCCTCAGGCATGGCACTGGGCATGTCCATCTTGTTAAGCACCGGAATAATCTCGAGGTCATGTTCAATAGCCATATAGAGATTTGAGATTGTCTGTGCCTGTATCCCCTGTGTGGCATCTATCACCAGCAGAGCTCCCTCACAGGCAGCTATTGACCTCGACACCTCATACGAAAAGTCTACATGACCGGGAGTGTCGATGAGATTCAGTATATACTTTCTCCCCCCTGCACTATACTCCATCTGAATAGCGTGGCTCTTTATCGTAATACCCCGCTCACGCTCCAGATCCATATTATCGAGAACCTGTTCCTGAAACTCCCTTGCCGAAACTGTGTTGGTAGCCTCCAGCAACCTGTCGGCAAGGGTGCTCTTGCCATGATCAATATGCGCAATTATGCAGAAGTTCCTAATATGGTCCATTAACTATCAGATTTGAGACTGCAAATATATAAAATTAAACAGCTTCAGTTCTCACCCCTGATCATATGACCGGCTCAATCACAGGGACAGGCTCAGGGCTTTCGGAGGATCTCTTTGCACACTTATGTTTCTGAAGTGCCAGCTTCCGCAGCTCCCTCCTCAGGAATATAAAACAGGTAATGCTTGCAAGGAAATCTGAAGCCGGCATCGAAAACCAGACTCCTGTCAGCCCAAACAAACCCGGCAATATTGCCAACAATGGTATCAGAAAGATTACCTGTCGCAGGAGCGACAGGAATGTTGCAAGCTTTGCCTTTCCTATTGACTGAAACAGGTTTGAGGCAATTATCTGGAAGCCAACCACTGGAAGCAAAGCGGCATAAATGCGTAGCCCCTCGACCCCTTTTTTCAGCAGCTCCTGGTCATCTGAATTGAATAAACCGACAATTTGACCAGGGGCCAGCATGCAGAGCAACCAGCCTCCTGTAGCGATAAGGGTGGCAGCCTTGATTCCCAGGTTGACGGTTGTTAACACCCTGCCAAAATTCCTTGCCCCAAAGTTGAATCCAATAATAGGCTGACTTGCCATATTTATTGCAACAATAGACATCACAAGTATTATTGCAGCACTGTTTATAATACCCATCGCCCCGACTGCAATATCTCCACCATGGTAGATCAGTTGCCTGGCAAAAAGCCCGTGAACCACACTGGCAGCTATCTGCATCGCGAATGAGGCAAATCCGATAGTGATAATATAAATCATTATCTCCATTACGGGTTTCAGGTTCGCCAGTCTGAGCCTGATGATACTCCTCTTACTCCTGAAGTGTGCTATTACCCATATACAGAGAACTATCTGAGATATTACCGTTGCCATGGCTGCCCCCCTGACACCCATGCCTAAACCAAAAATAAAGATAGGGTCAAGTATTATGTTGAGGCCCGCACTTATGAACATTGAATACATTGCTGTTTTGGGATTACCCTCAGCCCTTATCATGTTGTTGAGAGAGTAACCGAGCATGCCAAAGGGGGCTCCCGGAAGAATGATCTCAAGATATTCGTTGGCATACATGAAGGTCTCCTCGCCGGCACCAAAGAAATGAAGTATCGGTTCCTTCACCAGAAAACCGATTATGACGGCTACTACCCCGAGAACCAGGGCAAGGGTAACTGAGTTCCCAAGTACCCTCTCGGCCCTTGAGTAATCCTTTTTGCCGAGATTAATGGATATCCTCACTGCTCCTCCCGAACCAACCAGCATACCGAATGCCATGTATACTATCATTATCGGAAACACCACGCTTAAACCGGCAAGAGCCAGTGAACCTACTCCCTGGCCGATGAATATCCTGTCAACAATATTGTAAAGAGAACTTACCGCCACGCCTGCAAACGCAGGAAAATAGTATTTGAGCATAAGAGGACCTATGCTCCTTTCCCTCAGTTCTGTTACCTTGTTACTCTCCTGCATACTTAATCAGCGACCGGCAAAGATATGGAGTGTTGACACAAATAGCAAAAAAGAGCCTCCACTTGTGAAGGCTCTTCTCTGAATATAATATCAGTATATGATATTCTTTACATCATGCCCGGCATTCCGCCGCCCATTCCTCCGGCCGGCATTGCGGGCTCATCCTTCGGTTCCTCACAAACGACAGCTTCGGTGGTCAGGAACATACCTGCAATCGATGCTGCGTTCTGAAGTGCGATTCTGGTTACCTTGGCAGGGTCAATAACGCCGCTGTCATAAAGGTTCTCATACTTGTCAGACTGGGCATTGTAGCCGTAGTCATTCTTGCCCTCCTTAACCTTCTGTACTACTATTGAACCTTCCCTTCCCGAGTTGACAACAATCTGCCTCAGTGGCTCTTCAATCGCTCTCTTCACAATCTCAATACCGGTAGTCTGGTCTTCATTATCTCCCTTAAGTTTCTCGAGGACCTTGATAGCACGGATATATGCTACACCGCCTCCGGGCACTATGCCCTCTTCAACTGCAGCACGGGTTGCACTAAGTGCGTCATCAACCCTGTCCTTCTTGTTCTTCATCTCTACTTCTGAGGCTGCACCAATATAGAGAACTGCCACCCCGCCTGAAAGCTTTGCAAGACGTTCCTGAAGCTTCTCCTTGTCATAATCTGAGGTGGTCAGCGAAATCTGCTGCTTTATCTGATTGATTCTGGCAGTAATCTGATCCTTTTGGCCTGCCCCGTTTACGATGGTTGTGTTCTCCTTATTGACACTTACCTTTTCAGCAATACCCAGCATGTCAAGTGTGGCATGCTCAAGCTTGAGACCTTTCTCTTCGGTTATAACAGTACCGCCGGTGAGAATTGCAATGTCTTCAAGCATCTCTTTCCTTCTGTCACCAAATCCCGGAGCCTTCACTGCACAAACTCTCAGCGATCCCCTCAGACGGTTAACAACCAGGGTGGCAAGCGCCTCTCCTTCAATGTCTTCCGCGATAATCATAAGAGGACGTCCACTCTGGGCCGAAGCCTCAAGTATCGGAAGCATGTCTTTCATGGTTGATATCTTCTTGTCATGAATCAGGATATAGGGATTCTCCATCTCTGCTTCCATCTTTTCAGCATTGGTCACGAAGTAGGGTGAAATGTAGCCCCTGTCAAACTGCATACCCTCAACAACCTCAACATATGTATCGGTACCTTTTGACTCTT
Source organism: uncultured Rikenellaceae bacterium (assembly GCA_964446435.1). Taxonomy (GTDB): domain Bacteria; phylum Bacteroidota; class Bacteroidia; order Bacteroidales; family VadinHA17; genus SLNP01. The sequence continues at coordinate 29,440 of CAYUOS010000022.1, forward strand.
CGACTGTGATGACTCCCTCTTTCTTGACTTTAGCCATCGCCTCAGCTATCAGTTTACCTATTGAAGGGTCATTGTTGGCCGAAACGGTTGCCACCTGCTCAATCTTATTCAGATCATCACCTATTACATGTGCCTGTGCTGCAATGTTCTCAACTACTTTTTCAACAGCCCTGTCTATGCCCCTCTTAAGATCCATAGGATTGGCACCTGCGGTTACATTCTTAAGACCTACCGTAATAATTGACTGGGCGAGAACGGTTGCGGTTGTTGTTCCGTCTCCTGCGTCATCACCTGTCTTTGATGCAACCTCCTTTACCAGCTGTGCACCCATATTCTCAAATGGATCTGAAAGCTCTATATCCTTTGCTACAGTAACCCCATCCTTTGTTACCTGGGGAGCGCCAAATTTCTTCTCCAATACCACATTGCGTCCTTTGGGACCAAGGGTCACCTTCACTGCATCAGCAAGTTTGTCAACACCTATCTTAAGCTGTGCACGGGCTTCAATATTGAATTTTATCTCTTTTGCCATGATAATTTATAATTAAGGTTCTTCTTCACTAATTAAGCAATGTACAACACATCCGACTGTGAAACCAGGAGGTAATCCTCACCATCTATGCTAAGCTCCTGACCCGAGTACTTTCCGTAGAGAACAATATCACCCGGTTTTAGTTCCATTTCCTCATCCTTCTTGGCAGAGCCTGTAAGTACAACAGTGCCCTGGCGTGGTTTCTCCTTTGCTGAATCAGGGATAATTATCCCGCTGGCAGTCTTGGCCTCAGCTTCGTGAGGTTTTACCAGTACCTTGCCAGCCAATACCTTTCCTTTAAGTTTTGTCATTGCATTATTAATTTTAAGAGTTAAACATCATTCTGTTTTCTGACAGGGTTGATGAGCATAATCTGTGCCAACCTTAAATAACACCTATAATGGTGGCTTTTGGCCGACATTTTAACATGGAGGGTGTTATGGCATGACAATGTGTGATTGTAGTAAATACCTATAAAACAAACACATACAAGGGCTGTACAATAAAAAAAAGAAGAGTGTCAGTTTGTGACAAACTGACACTCAATC